>JAKAKK010000073.1:0-12664 GCA_021813525.1 bacterium | reverse complement strand
AGCGCTACGGTCGATAAAAATCTGTGTAAAAAAGACGTTAAGCTGGCGGAAACGGATACGCTAATAGGAAGCATCGCGACGCAGGTTCTTATGATAGCGGTTATAGTTATGACCGCCGCGACTTTATATAAAGCTCATATAGTTCCGTCAACCGCAAAAGCTATCGGCCAGTCCTTAATACCTTTAGCCGGAAAATATGCGGGGGCTTTGTTTGCCGTAGGCCTTTACAGTTCGAGCCTTCTTGCGGCTTTCGTAGTGTCTATGGCGTTTACTTGGGCGGCGGGAGAAACTTGGGGATATAAGCACAGCTTAAACCATCGTTTCAGCGAGGCAAAACTTTTTTATTTCATATATATAGTATTAATTTTCGTATCGGCTATGCTGGTTCTTATACCTGGAATACCGCTCGTAACTATTATGGTTGACGTAGAAGCGTTTAACGGGTTTATTCTTCCGATAGTCCTCGGATTTTTAATAGCCCTTGCGGGGAGCAAAAGAATACTGGGAGAATATGCCTATTCTAAAAAATCCATAGCCGTTGTCGGGGTACTTGGCTTAGTTATGGTAATTCTGGGGATAATAACCGCCCTTCCGCAAAGCTGGCTGGATTATATCCATCTGTAATAAAAGGCGCAGGGTTTATTAAGGTTTTATAAAAGCGTATCCCTGTTCTTCTTTTTCGGCTATATAGGCGAGTATTCCCGGATATGCGATTTTTACGAAAGGAAAAAGCATTTCCGGCGTTACCCCCGATTCTTGCATCGATTCTCCGCATACCACTATTTTAATATGTTCCTTATTAAGCGTTTCTATAACTCCGGCATATTTTTTATCGTACTTAGTGACGAACGCTTTTAATCCTGGCCCGTAAGCGACTATGATAATGCTGTATTTTATATGGTTTTTGGCGAGGATATGTCCCGCTTTCGCTATGCTTAACAGCGCTATGCGCCATCTTTTAGGGCCTTGCGTTAATTGCTCCACGAGCTTCAAAGGCTTATGTTTAAAAAAGGTTAGAGGATGTATATATCTGGAATTTTTTGCATATGCGGATTTTAAGCCCCAGCCCAACGCCAAAAATAAAATTAACGATATAGCGGTAAAAACGTAAGCCGGTTTTTTTATCTGATTCATAATATCTAATTTATCCTCTGTTACATGTTATAATTTATAATGCTCAATCTATCGAATAATAGTTTCAGCCTTTTTATTATATCATATCGTAACGACAAAGTCGTTTTTATTGTTTAGTAGATTTACAGGAGCCGCAAATCCCGTATATTTCCAGTTTATGTTTTATCGGAATAAAATTGTTAGCCTTCGCAAGCTTGTCCTGCAGTTTTTCAATTTTTTCGTCGTTTACTTCTATGAGCCGTCCGCATTTTACGCATATAAGATGGTCGTGGTGACTGCCGCCTAATTTTTGCTCGTATTTAGTTTTCTGTTTGCCTATCTTTATTTCTTCCGCTAAACTGCTTTTGCATAACAGATTCAGATTTCTCTGCACGGTTGCATAGCCGATTTCGGGATTTTTCTTTTTTACTATGTTAAAAAGCTCTTCAGAGGTGATATGTCTTCCGGCGGAAAAAAAAGCATCGACTATAGCTTCTCTCTGCTTTGTATGGCGCAGACCTTTTTCTTCTATGTATTTAATAAAAGTGTTTTTGAATTCGGCTTTATCTTTATTATACATAAAGATAAATTATAAAATTTTTATGAAATTTGCAAGAAAAATCGGTTATAACCGGACATAATCCAGCCGGTTTCGGTATAAAGACAATAGTTCTTTATCGGTTAAGCACCTTTTTAATTTTGCCGATTCGGCTTTTACGGCGGCGAGCATATTTCCGGCGTCTTCGCCGGTTATTCGAATCCCCATTTTGTTAAGTTTATATTCGATTGCGGAAGAACCGCCGTGTTTTCCAAGCAAGAGCTTTCTTTTCGCTCCGGCAAATTCCGGCGGGTATGCTTCGTAATTAATCGGATTTTTTAGTATTCCGTCTGTATGAATTCCGGCTTCATGGTAAAAAATATTTTTGCCGAATATCGGCTTAGATACGGGAATCCGCCTCTTTGTGATTTTTGCTATGATTTTTGCCAGACTTTTTGCTTTTATGAAATCGAATTTAATCTTTCGGTTTTCTATAAAGTTAAAATAGGCGATTACCTCTTCCAATGCGCAGTTTCCGGCTCTTTCGCCGATTCCGGAAATACTGCCCGATAAAGAGCCTGCGCCTGCTTTTAATGCGGCAACCGAATTTGCCGAAGCCATGCCGAAATCGTTATGCGTGTGAATTTCAAGCGTTATATTTTTAAATTTTCCGCCGCTTTTTAGTTTTTTTATATTTTCGTATATTTTTAGAGGATTTAATATGCCTACCGTATCCGAATAGCGGAATTTATAAGCCCCCTCGCCTTCGGCAATTTTAATAATTTCGATGACGGATTCTAAATCCGCCCTCGAAGAATCTTCGCCCCCGACCGAATATTTCACGCCTTCTTTATTTAATATTTTTAATATATTTATAAGGTTAGCCTTAACATATTGAAAATCTTTCTTAAGCTTATATTCTATGTGAATTTTGGATACGGGAACCGATACATGGATAAATTTAAGCCCTATATCTAAAGATGCGTAAATATCTTCCTTTTTTGCCCTGTTCCAGCCGGTGATTTTTGCCTTAAGTCCCGCTTCGTTAATTTTTTTGACCGCATTTTTTTCATCCCCTCCCATCACCGGTATGCCGGCTTCTATTTCATTCACGCCGGTTTCATCAAGCATTTTAGCGATTAGCAATTTTTCGTCTATCGAAAAAACAATCCCAGCCGTCTGTTCCCCGTCCCTCAATGTCGTATCGTTTATAATCATATTATCTATTATATTATTCATACATGTTATAATTATAAAAGCATAATTTATGCCATAACTTAACCCTGCTTCTTAAAAAGGCTGGAAAGGAAAAGGGGACAGATTTTATTTTTCGAAGAAAAATTAATCTGTCCCCTTTTCCTTCCTTTGTTTGCCCTCCCTTTTTGCCGTTTATTTAATCAAACGTGTTCATATATTAAGCAAATTAATCCGATATTTAATTTTTCCTTTAAACCGCATAAAATTTAAAAAGTTTAGAAAGGCGCGGATATAAAAGGTTTATAGTATAAAAAAATTGTGGCATAAAGATTGCTACATATAAAATAAAAATGAATATGTATCATATAAATTAAAAATATAATATTTTTATACGGGCGCAAATGGGCGCTTGCGGCAACGACGCCGCAATTAGAGAGATTAGAGGATTCTACTTCATCCTTCGTCTCTTTAGTTGCGGCGTTTTTATTTTTTAACAAAACAATTTATTTTTATTTGGAGGTAAAACAAATGAGACAGGTAGCTATTTACGGAAAAGGCGGAATCGGAAAATCCACGACGACCCAGAATACTTTAGCGGCTCTTGCGGAACGCGGAAATAAAATAATGCTCGTAGGATGCGATCCTAAAGCCGATTCCACGAGACTGCTTTTGGGGGGAAAGAGCCAGGAAACGGTCTTAAATTCCGTTAAAGAAGTCGGGCAGGAAAACGTTACGGAAGAGGATGTTTTTAAGATAGGGTTCGGAGGCGTAAGATGCGTCGAATCCGGAGGGCCTGAGCCGGGAGTCGGATGCGCAGGCAGAGGGATTATCACGTCCATTACGACTCTTGAACAGCTGGGTTCATACGAAAGAGAGCTTGATTACGTTTTTTACGATGTTTTGGGCGACGTCGTCTGCGGCGGGTTTGCAATGCCTATAAGGGAAGCCTATGCGAAGGAAATATATGTGGTTTGTTCGGGGGAGCTTATGGCGCTTTATGCCGCGAATAATATATGTAAAGGCGTTCTTAAATATGCCAATACCGGCGGCGTGCGCATAGGCGGGCTTATATGCAACTCCAGGAACGTGGACAACGAAAGAGAAATGGTGGAAGCTTTTGCAAAAAAAATAGGAACGCAGATGATACAGTTTATTCCAAGGGATAACGTTGTCCAGAGAGCCGAAATTAAAAAGAAGACGGTTATAGAGCATGATAAAGATTGCGCGCAGGCCGATGTTTACAGACAGCTTGCAAAGAATATCGAGGAAAACGAGATGTTTGTAATCCCTAAGCCTATGACTATGCAGGACCTTGAAGACCATATGATGGAATACGGCTTTATGGAAGAATACGAAAGGACTACCGACGGGAAAAGCGCGACGGTTTAATTTTAAGGTAATTATATATGAATAATACGAATGCGAACGATTTTAATACAGGCGTTGCAAAACATCCCTGTTTTAATAAATCAGCCTCGAAACATTACGGCAGAGTTCATTTACCTGTTGCTAAATACTGCAATATTTCCTGCAACTACTGCCACAGGGATTACGACTGTCCTAATGAATCTAGACCCGGCGTAACGTCGAGCCTGCTCTCGCCCGAAGATGCCGTAGCTAGAATATACGAGGTAAAGAGGCTTTTTAACGATATAAGCGTAGCCGCAGTTGCAGGTCCGGGCGACAGCTTGGCGGAGCCGCGCAATACGATGAAGACGTTTGAACTTGTTAAAAACGAGTTTCCCGAGATTATACTATGCATGAGCACGAACGGTCTTAATCTGAGCGAAAATTTGGAAGAACTACGGGACAAAGGGGTAAATTTCATTACCGTAACGCTTAATGCGGTAGATGCGTCTGTAGCCCAAAAAATATACAGGTATGTTAATTATAAGGGTATTATTTATACGGAAGAAGATGCCGCAAAACTATTATTGGACAGGCAGATAAGCGGCATAGAAAATGCAGTGAAAATGGGGTTTACTATAAAAATAAATTCCGTTCTTATACCAGGCGTCAACGATTTTCACATAAAAGATATTTCGGCTCAGGTAAAAAAACTCGGCGTGTATCTATTTAACGTTATGCCTATGATTCCCGCCGAAAAATCCTATTTTTATAAAATAGGCATAAAAGGCGCAAGCAGGAAAGACGTCGCAGGCATAACGAAAGACATCGAAGGAATAAACATAATGGACCATTGCAGGCAGTGCCGTTCCGATGCCGCAGGGCTTTTAGACGAGGATTTAAGTAAAAAGTTAAGCGAACGGGAGGAGGTTCTAAGATGCGGATGCAAGAAGATGCCGTGTTAGGCTGTAAGCTGTCGAAAAGCCTCAGCTTTTCTCAAGATGAAGAACTTTATATAGCGACGAGCGACACTAAAATTAAAATGGAAGAAGACTACGCGCCGTTTGTGGATAAAATTCTAAACGATATTTCTTATATCCCTAAAAATATTTTAGATCTCGGTTGCGGTCCCGGCTACATTGCAAGGAGATTAAGCGAGGTTTTGCCTAATTCCTATGTTTTTGGCGTCGATAAATCCGTTACGATGATAAACCATGCAAATAAGGCTTTTAATAAAAAATTAAAAAATAATTATGTTTTTCATTCCGAATTTGAGGCCGATAGCGGGTCGCTAAGAATTTTTAGAAATGAGCCCGATTATTTGAACTATTATGAGCCGAGGCTTAAATATATGATTGCAGACAGCGCAAATCTTCCATTCGGTAATTTAAAGTTTGATTTAATTTTGCTGAAAGGAACGTATAAATGCTTAGAAAATAAGTTCGATTCCCTGAAAGAGATGTACAGGGTTTTAAGCCGCGGCGGGGAAATTTTTATATACGAGTTTAGAAAAAATATTCCCGAAGGCGAATTTATCGAGCTTACTAAACAAATGAAACCTCAAAAAGTAAAATCGCTGAGGCGGAAATTAAACTGCTCTTTAGATATCGAAGAATACAAAAATTATTTATTAGAAGCCGGATTGTTCAAATTTTCCACCATAGAACATGACGGACTCGATTTAAAAATAAGAATAAAAAAAGGGCATATATAAAAAAGGAGGAAAAAACTATGAGTATTATGGACGGTTTTTCCGGCGAAATAGATAATTACGTAAATGCGCCCCGTCGTTCCGGGATAAAATGGGTTCCTCATTTTCTGATAGAATTCGACCATGCGAACTGCATATCGTGCGGCAGGTGCATTAAAGTCTGTCCCGGCGGAGTTTACGTATTCGAAGACGACGGAGATAAGATGCTCGTCAGAATAGGAAACCTGGATAACTGCATAGGCGATACATGCTGTGAAAAGGTATGTCCTAAAAACAAGACGATGCATCTGCATAAATTTTCGCCGCTTGTTAAAAATTAATATTAAAGAATAACAGATATATCTAATAAATAAAGGAGTCTAAAAATGGCAGTCAACTTTAAAGAACAAGAAGGGATAGTCGAAGACATTATAAGCGTCTATTCCGAAAGGGCAAAGAAAAACAGAAAAGAACATATCGGCATTAACGATAAAGAAACATGCGGAACCTGCGTCGCAAAATCAAACGTAAAATCCCTCCCCGGCGTTATGACCCCCAGAGGTTGCGCTTATGCAGGCTCCAAGGGCGTCGTCTGGGGGCCGGTTAAAGACGTAATTAATATAAGCCACGGTCCGATAGGATGCGGAATGTATAGCTGGGGGACGAGAAGAAATCTGGCTAACGGCGAGCCCGGAGTCGAAAATTTTATGCCTTTTCAATTTACTACCGATTTTAAGGAAAGAGATATCGTTTTCGGCGGAGATAAAAAATTGGAACAGGCAATAAAAGAATTACACGAACTATTTCCTACCGCGAAAGGCATAATTATAGATTCGGAATGTCCGATAGGCTTGATAGGCGACGATATAGAGGCTGTGGCGAAAAAAATGACCGATGAAATAAAGATTCCGGTTATTCCGGTAAGGTGCGAAGGTTTCAGAGGTGTGAGCCAGTCTTTGGGGCATCATATAGCAAACGATACTATAAGGGATTTTGTCGTAGGAACGGGAGAAATAGACGAAAGCAAAAAGACCCCTTATGATGTAGCAATACTCGGCGATTATAATATTGGCGGGGATGTCTGGTCGTCGATGAAAATATTTAAAGAAATGGGCTTAAACGTCGTCGCCCACTGGTCGGGAGACGGTTCCATAGGGGAAATGAAGATAACTCACGGGGTAAATTATAATCTTCTGCATTGTTACAGGTCGATGAATTATATAGCGAGGCATTTCGAAGAAAAATTCGGTATCCCATGGATTGAGTATAATTTTTTCGGTCCGACCAAAATAAAAGAGAGCATAAGGAGCATCGCAAAATTATTCGACGAAAACATTCAGGAAAAATCTGAAGAAGTTATTAAGGCGTATGAACCAAAAATGCAGGAGGTCATAGATAAATACCGTCCGAGATTGGAGGGCAAAAAAGTAATGATATTAGTCGGCGGCTTAAGGCCGCGCCATATAGTCGGAGCTTATGAAGACTTAGGAATGAAAGTCGTATCTGCGGCATATGAGTTTGCCCATACCGACGATTATGAAAGAACTACGAAAGAATTAGAAAACGGGACAATAATTGCAGACGATATGAACGAATACGAATTCGTAGAACTTGCAAACAGGCTGAAGCCCGATTTAGTCGCCTCAGGCATAAAAGAAAAATATGTTTTTCAGAAAATGGGAATACCGTTCAGGCAGATGCACTCATGGGATTATTCCGGACCCTACCACGGTTATGACGGATTTGAAATTTTTGCCAGAGATATGGACCTGGCGATAAACAGTCCGTCATGGAAATTAGTGAAGCCGTTATGGAAAAAATAAAAGAAATAAATAATTATTAAAATTATACCGGAGGTTTGATTATGGAAAAAGCAGAAGTAAAAAAGATAAAAGACTGGATGAATACCGAGGAATATAAAGAAAAAAATTTCAACAGGAAGGCAATAGTAATAAATCCCGAAAGGGCGTGTCAGCCGCTCGGAGCGGTACTGTGCGCCGCAGGTTTCGAAGATACTATGCCTTTCGTTCACGGTTCCCACGGGTGCGTCGCCTATTATAGAAATAGTTTATCCCGCCATTTCAGGGAGCCTTTTGCGGCGGTTTGCACGTCTTTAACCGAAGACGGTGCGGTTTTCGGCGGACAGGCGAACGGATTAGAGGGTTTCAAAAATGCAACCGCTCTATATAAGCCGAAAATGTTTGCAATATCGACGACCTGCATGTCGGAAATTATCGGGGACGACCTTGGTTCTATCGTAGGCAATGCAAGAGAAAAGGGTTATTTATCCGAAGATATATCTGCGCCGTATGCAAATACGCCGAGCTTTGCGGGCTCGCATCTCGAAGGTTACGACAGTATGCTTAACGCTATAATCGAAACTCTTGGCAAAAAATCTGATGCCGGCAAAACCGATATAATTAATATAATTCCGGGTTTCGACGCCGCCATAGGAAATATTAACGAAGTGAAAAGAATTTTAAAAATATTCGGAATAAATTATCTTGTTTTAGCCGATTATTCCAATACCTTGGACAGTCCTTTAAACGGCGAGTATAAAATGTATCCAGACGGCGCTACGAAATTAGAAGACGTTAAAAATTGCGTAAACAATAAAGCAACTATCGCTTTGCAAAAGTATTCTACAAAAAAGACCGCCGCAATGCTTTCAGAGAAATTCGGCCAGGACGTAAGAGTCGTCAAGAGTCCGGTAGGAATAAACTACACCGATGAATTTTTAATGGCGCTTTCCGAGCTTTCGGGAAAAGAAATTCCGAAAGAGCTTGAAGATGAAAGAGGAAAGGCAATAGATTCTATGACCGACGCACAGCAGTATATTCACGGAAAAAAATTTGCTATATTCGGCGACCCCGATATGCTTGTAGGGCTCACGAGCTATCTCTTGGAAATGGGAGGGATACCGAAATATGTTTTATGTTCAAACGGCACGGAAGATTTTAAAAAAGAAATAGAAGATTTATTTTCGGCTTATTCGGAAAATGAGGGCGAAGTTTATATAGATAAAGATTTATGGCACTTAAGGTCATTAGTGATGACTTCGCCGGTAGATATGTTCATAGGCCCTTCGCACGGCAAGTTTGCGGCAAGAGAGGCTAAAGTTCCTCATATAAGAATAGGCTATCCGATATTCGACAGGGTTAATATCCACAGGTATCCGATTTACGGCTACAGCGGGGTAATTAATTTAACGACATGGATAGTGAATAAATTTATAGATATATTGGACGATACATGCGACGATGCCCATTTCGAGCTTTTGAGGTAAATTTTAAATAAAGGAAGTGATATAAAATGCGCTTAGCGGTAAAAGAAGAATTGTTTGACGAACCGTCTTGCGAACATAACGGCGTCGCAAAGGAGAAAAAAGCATGTAAAACTGCGGCACCGGGGTCTTCGACCGGCGGATGCGCTCTTGACGGGGCATATATTGTTTTAAGCCCTATAAAAGACGCATTAAACATAGTCCATGCGCCTATTAACTGTCTCGGAAACAGCTATAACCAGAGGACGTCTAAAGCAGTAAACGGAAAAGATTACTATATGTACGGTTTTACGACCGCAATGAATGAAAACGACCTTATTTTCGGTTCTGAAGACAAGTTAAGGCGCGGAATAATTTATGTTCATAACAGATTTAAACCTAAGGGAATATTCGTTTATAACACATGCGTGCCGGCGCTGACCGGCGAAGACGTCGAAGGGGTTTCTAAAGAGCTTTCCGCCAAGTTTAAAATCCCGGTCGTTCCTGTTTTCTCTCAGGGGTTTTCCGGCAACAAGAATCTCGGAAATAAAATAGCGGGCGATGCTCTATTTACCCATATTATAGGAAAAAAGGAGCCTGCAATAGATTTGCTGGGAGATTTTAATATTAATTTAATCGGGGAATATAACATAAAAGGAGAACTCTTTTTAATAAAAAAGGCGTTAAAATCTATCGGGCTCAATGTTCTTTCGACTATCACAGGCGATTCCACTATAGAAGAAATAATGTATTCGCATAAAGCCGAGCTTAACGTCGTAATATGTTCCAAAGCTTTAGTGTATCTGGCAAGAAAAATGAAGGAAAAATTCGGAATTCCTTATATCGAAGAATCGTTTTTCGGCATGACGTCAACCAATAAGGCGGTTATCGATATAGTAAATTCCATCGGAAATATGGAGCTCGTAAAAAAGGCGAAAGATTATATTAAAATCATGACGAAAAAAACCGAAGAAAAAACTTACGAATACAAGAAATTTTTAACGGGCAAAAAAGTTCTTTTATATACCGGCGGGGTTAAGAGCTGGTCTTTGATTTCCGCCTTAAACGACTTAGGTTTGAGGGTTATCGCCACGGGAATTAAAAAAAGTACCGATGAAGATAAATTAAGGATAATAAAGGAATTCGATAAAAACGGAAATATAATAATGCTCGATAACGGCAATCCCGTAAATCTTATTAAAACAGCAAGGGAAAATAATGCCGACATCATACTTGCAGGGGGGAGGAATCAATATACGGCAATAAAATCCCTCATTCCGTTTTTAGACGTAAATCAGGAAAGATTAGAACCTTACGTATCTTATGAAGGCATGGAATGTATGGCAAGGTTGATTTACTCGGAAATTAAAAACCCGCTGTTCAAATTATTGAAAGAGTCGATATAAAAAGGTAAAAAATATTAAATAAAATTATGGATAACCTAATTAAAAATATTGAAATTAATCCGTTAAAAACAAGTTCTTCGCTGGGCGCCGCCGTATTTTTTCTGGGATTGAAAAATGCGGTCGTCCTTATGCACGGAGCCGTAGGCTGTGCAAGTTTCGATAAAGTTACGCTGACGAAGCATTTTCGGGAAAATATTCCGATAGTTACCACCGCTTTAAACGAATCGGGGGCTATTCTGGGCGGAAAAGATTTTTTAGTAGCGGGAATTAAAAACGTTTACGAAAAAATGAAGCCGGATTTTATAGGGGTTGCATCGTCGGGTCTTACGGAAACAAACGGCGAGGATATCGCAGGCATTATTAAAGACTTTAAAGACGGGCAGGGTATTCCTTTTGCGGACGTGATTTACGCAGGCACTCCGGATTACAAGGGCGGCTTTGAAGACGGTTATACCGCGGCGATGCTGTCGCTGTTAGCCGAAGCGTTCAATAGGAATAAAAACGGCATACCGATTAAAAAATCGGCCAAAAGAGCAAAGAGCGTAAATGTTTTTTGTCCGCCTTCATTTACTCCTCAGGATTTTTTGGAACTTCGAGAAGCTTTGGAATATTTTAACTTAAACCCTCTTATGATACCGGACTTAGGTTTATCGTTAGACGGTCATCTGGACGAAAGGGGGTATCTGCAAACCACGTCTGACGGATTTGACGCAAAAAATTTACAGGATATTTACAACGGCGAATTTAATTTGATAATAGGCTTGAGCCTTAAAGACGCCGTAAAAAACATCGAAGGCTTAACGGGGTTAAAGACGTTTTATCTTCCTAATATTTGCGGACTGAAAAACAGCGATAAATTTTTTAATCTTCTTTCAAAATCGACGGGCAAAGAGATTCCTGAAAAATATAAAAGACAGAGAAGACAGCTTATGGATGCATATTTAGATGCGCATTTTTATTTTTCCGGAAAAGAAATCGCGCTGGCTCTCGGAATAGACCTTTTAGACTCTTTTTCTGCGATTTATTCGGAAATCGGCGCAAATTTAAAACTCGGAATAACGACGAAGATTGCAGGCGATATTGAATACAGGTTTTTAGATTTGTGCGAAGGCGATTTAGATATGCTTGATACCTGCGGGAACGCGGATATGATAGTTTCAAATTCCAACGCAAAATTTTATGCCGAAAACTTAGGCATACCTTTGCTTAGAGCGGGGTTTCCGATAATAGACGAAATCGGGCATAATTATAAACATTATATACTTTACGGAGGAGCTATAAGCCTTGCCGTTGAAAGCGCAAATTTACTTAATAAAGAATAATAGTTTAAGTTTAATTAAAAAGATTGGGAGGGTTTGAAATGAAAGTAGGTTTTGCGACAAATGATAATATTTTAATCAATGACCACTTCGGATGGGCTAAAAATTTTGCAATTTATGAAATAAATAAGGATGGATTTAAATTTTTGGAAAACAGATATTTCGAGGAAGAGGTCGAAGAACTTAATAAGATAGATAAAAAAATCGAAGGGTTGCGGGATTTAAAGATTATCTTCGTAGAAAGCATCGGCGGCACGGCGGCCGCCCGCGTCGTAAAATCCGGCATCCATCCGGTTAAATCTAAGCCTAACGATAAAATAGAAGCTGTTATGGAAGAACTTCAGACGGTATTATCGAAAAATCCGCCTCCGTGGCTGAAAAAGATTATTCTTAAAGAAAGCGGAGAAACTGCAGAAATAAATGTTTAATTTGAGCTTAATAAATAATTGGCACAAACCTTGCACATTCATAAATTATGGAAGAAGAGAAAGGTTTAAATTTAAATGTAAAAGTTTTAGTCGTTGACGATTTAAAGGAAAGAAGGGATGAACTTAAACTTATTTTAAATTCCGTAACGGCTAATATATACGAAGCCGACAACGGAGCGGCGGCAGTCATAGCCGCGGAAGAATTTAAGCCGGATATTATATTTATGGATATAAAGATGCCGTCGATGGACGGAATTACCGCCTGCAAAAAAATTATGGAGAAAACCCCGGTTCCGGTTATTTTTTTAACCGCCGGAGCAGGCGACGTGAATGATTACGATAGTTATATGGAGGAATTGAAAGA
>JAKAKK010000004.1 GCA_021813525.1 bacterium | reverse complement strand
TAAGGAGAATAATAATGGAATAGGTTATAGTGTATGCGATAATGACCCAGTCTATCGTTATAACGTTGACTCCGAAATGCGACATCATCTTAGGAAGGGCGACTATGACGATATTTATATCTAATATAGCCATAAAAGAAGCGGTAACGGCTATTGCCAGAACGAGCCATTTATAAAGTCTGTGCTCCGCTATTTTATTCATTCGGTATTCAGTTGGATTAATTTATTTTATATTATTCTACGAAGTTTTTTAATTTTCCGATATTTTCTATTTCTATTTCGAAAATATCGCCCCTATTTAAACTTCCTATGCCCGAAGGGGTTCCCGTAGAAATTATATCGCCTGGGAAAAGCGTCATAATTCCCGAAATAAATTCTACTAATTCGTAAGGGTTAAAAATCAGGTTTGAAGTATTCGAAGACTGTTTTAATTCTCCGTTAAGATAACCCCTGATTTGAAGATTGGACGGATTTTCTATTTCCGTTTCTATATAAGGACCGACGGGCGCAAAGGTGTCGAATCCTTTGGCTCTGGTATATTGAATATCTTTAATCTGCAAATCTCTCGCCGTTACGTCGTTTAAGCAGGTGTATCCGAATATATAATCCGCCGCATTTTGCTTCTTTACGTTTTTTGCGGTCTTGCCTATTACGGCCGCCAGTTCGGATTCGTAGTCCACCCTTTTTGAGGCTTCCGGCCTGACTATGGTTCCCATATGAGGAATAACGGCGGAGGACGGTTTTATAAAAAGCAGAGGCTCGTCGGGCAGTTTTTTCTGCATTTCGGCGGCATGGTCTTTATAATTCAATCCTACCGCAACGATTTTTGTAGGATGAACCGGAGGCAAAAACTCGAGTTCGTCTAACTCGTACTGTCTTCCGGTATATTGGTACTTTAAGTCTTCTTCGAAGCTGAATTTTTCGATGATATTAACAAAAGACTTGTCTTTATCCGTAGAAAGCGTCCCGTAATATTCTCTCATTTCTCCGGTTTTATGCCTGAATCTTCCGAATTTCATTTTTAACCCTTATTATTTTAGTATATATTTTATACTATACCCGGACATTTCGTCAAATAAGATTTATTTTCGTTTCAAGGATATGTTTTTGAAATTAATTCATAATTTTGATATTATAACTATAAAAATTTTTAATACGACGGAGGCTATGTTATGCACCTTTCTTTCTTCCATGCTTTAATTCTTGCAGTTCTTCAGGGTATTACCGAACTGTTTCCGGTTTCGAGCCTTGCCCACGGAGTTATAGTACCAGATATTTTAGGATGGAAAATTAACAGGCAGGCGGAAGGATTTTTGCCTTTCCTCGTGGTGCTTCACCTTGGGACGGCCCTCGCCCTCCTTATATATTTTTATAAAGACTGGATTAATTTATTCAAAGGTTTTTTTGCCGGTTTAAAAAGCAAAAATCTTAACATAAACGAAGATTCCAAAACTTTATACCTGCTTGCTCTCGCCACGATACCTGCCGGTCTCATAGGCCTTCTGTTCGTCCATAAACTGAAAAAACTGTTCGGTATAACGTCTATAGCCGCCGTCTTTCTTATGATTAACGGCGTCATATTATATCTTGGCGAAAAGCGCAGAAGAAAACAGGGCATAGCAAAGATTTCCGATATGACCGTTACCGCCGCTCTTATCATAGGCGTATTCCAGTCTTTTGCGTTAATTCCGGGCATATCCCGTTCGGCTATTACAATGGTCGCCGCCCTTTATCTCGGCTTTAAACACGAATATGCCGCAAGATTTTCGTTTCTCCTTGCAACGCCGATTATTCTTGCCGCCGGACTTCTTGAGGTTCCCAAGATGCTCAAACTGCATATGTTTCATTTTACCGCGGTTTCTTTAGCAAGCGGCTTGGTCGCCGGCATCGCCGCATATTTAAGCGTTTATGCGCTTATGAAATATTTTAACAAGTACGAAATAAACGCCCTTTATCCTTTTGCTTTCTACTGCATAATTTTCGGCGCTTTCGTTCTTACTTACAGGTTCGTTTAATTTTCCCGCGTTGATAATTCCCGTTAAAATTATATTATTTTATATTTCGATTGTGATATAATATTAATTTTCAATAAAATTTTTAATAAGAATATCGGCTTATGGAAGATTTTTTAAAAGATTTTGCGAACAATATCAAACTCGAAAAAAATCATTCTTATAATACGGTTCTGGCTTACGTATCAGACGTCAGAGCTTTTATGTTATACCTTGAAGAAGAAACATCCGTAAATTCCGTAAAAGACGTAACCGAATTCGAAATTAAGGGATATTTGAGCAAAATTTACGAAAACGTAAAAAAAACGAGCCTTGCAAGAAAGATAGAATCCATAAAATCGTTTTTCGATTTTCTGGAAAAAAAACACATGCTGAAACAAAATCCGGCATTCTTGATAGACCTTCCTAAAGTAGAAAAGAAACTGCCGTTTTTTTTGACGGCGAAAGAGGCGGATTTTTTATTAAATAATTATTTAGGCCTGAAGCTGAAAAAGGATAACTTGGACGCAATTAAAGGCGAGCCGCCCGGCGCCGGCGGTTCTATGCCGATGCCGTTTGCAATGCCCGAACCGTTAAGATATTTCGAGGCTCTCAGAAACGACCTGATTTTAGAATTTTTATACGGCAGCGGATTAAGGGTAAGCGAGCTTGTTTCCGTCAAGAAAACGGATTTGGAACTTGAAAAAGGCGGCGGCTACGTCAGGATTTTGGGAAAAGGGTCTAAGCAGAGAATCGTTCCCCTTACGGAAATTACCGCCGAAAAAATTAAGGCGTGGTCGGACTTTTTATCCGCCGTAGGTTTAATGCCGAAAGAAGGATATATTATTATCAACAAAAAGGGTATGCGGCTTACAAGAAGGACGGTTCACAGGATAGTTAAGGAATCGATGTTAATAACGGGACAGTTTAAAAACATTTCGCCGCACAGTTTAAGACATTCTTTCGCTACCAATCTTTTGGATAACGGAGCGGATTTAAGGTCTATTCAGGATATGCT
>JAKAKK010000030.1:14908-16066 GCA_021813525.1 bacterium | reverse complement strand
AGGGAGTCTTTAATGTTCCTGAATAAAGAAATTAATACGGAAGACGATTTATATTTAAAAATAGTTTCTTCTACGGTAAAATATGCAAAAAGGCAGGCCACCTTTTTTAAAAAGGCTGAAAATGCAAACGAGGTTAATTTTACGGATTTAAATAAAAAGCTCGCTTTTGCGGCAAAGACTATAGAAGGTTTTTTAAAATGACCCAGAGAGCCCTGCTTATCGGTATAAATAACCCCGGCTCGGACAGGGAAAAAAGCAAGGATTCGCTTGAAGAGCTTTCTATGCTTTCCGAAACGGCGGGCGCTAAAAATGCCTTCAAAATTTTAAAAAATATAAAAAAAATAGACCCGGCATATTATCTTTCCAAGGGTATGCTCGAAGACATAAAAGAGCTCGCCGTTTCGGAAAATGCGGATATCGTTATAATAGACGCCTCTTTAAGTCCCGCCCAGGAAAGCAATCTTTCGGAGTATTTCGATTTAAACGTTATCGACAGGACGAGGCTTATATTAGACATATTTGCCGTACATGCAAGGACGGCGGAAAGCAGGTACCAGGTAGAGCTTGCTATGTTCAATTATATGCTTCCGCGGCTCAAAGGCGCCGGCATAATGCTTTCGAGAACCGGAGCGGGCATAGGAACGAGAGGTCCTGGCGAAACGAAGCTGGAAACCGACAGAAGAAAAATAAGACAACGTATAGGCTATATAAAGGAAAAATTAAAACTTTCGGAGAAAACAAGGCGCCTGCACAGGTATAAGAGGAGCAGGCAGGGGCTTTATACCGCCGCTATCGTCGGCTATACGAATTCGGGAAAAACTACGCTCATGAAGAGATTAACCGGCAGGGGGGAGGCGGGAGAGGACAAGCTTTTCGCCACGTTGGGCACGAAAATGGCTTCTATTTACGATACCGCCGGCAGAAGAAAAGTAATAATATCGGATACCGTAGGATTTATTCAAAACCTGCCGCTTTTTTTGGTAGAATCTTTTAAAGCCACTCTTGAGGAAACGGTTCATTCCGATTTATTAATACACGTAATAGACCCTGTTCAAAGCGACGCGGCGGGCAAATATGAGGAAGTCGTAAAAATATTGGACGAAATAGGGGCGGAAGATAAAAAAATAATTACCGTTTTAAACAAAATAGACCTTTTGT
>JAKAKK010000030.1:0-14808 GCA_021813525.1 bacterium | reverse complement strand
CCGTTAAAGAGAATAAAATAAATTACAATGTTTATTACGTGAGGTTTACGGGAAATTTCAGCTATTCCGATTCCAACAAGTTTCAGAAATTAATGCTGAAATATTCGCGGCATTTGCAAAACCTTTACGTATCGTCCTTTTCGGAAGATTATGCGGAAATAAAAGTTTTATATTACGGCAGTATAATCAGGCTTTTTAAGAGAGTAAAACCTATTATAGAAACATATTTAAAGGCAAAAATATATCCCGTTAAGAATAATACGATAATAGTCGATGTAAAATAAAAAGTTCAAACCAGGTGAAATATATTTTTCAGGGAAGTAATCGCTACCGTATTTAAATAAAAATTAAATATGGAATAAAAAAAAATGCTTATAAAAAGCGGGATGAAAAAATATATATAAATATTTTTGTCTCTTTCGTATAAAACTCCGAGCGCCAAAGATATAGGCGGCGCGCCTATAAACATCTGTCCTACGAAAAGCCCTATCACCGGACCGTATTTTGCCACATAGTTATGAGCCCTTTTGCCTTTTTTAGAGGAAAGCATCCCGTGCACCCATTTCAGCGATTTTAGTTTCAGTCCCGCATAAAACAGCAGGGAGCATAATAATGTTTCCGAAACGGTTATCAGGACAATGCTGGCGTAAGGATTTAATCCGTTGTAAACCGCGTATGCCGTAGATACATATTTGCCGCCGATTAACGGGGTTACGTTTATAGCCGTCATCACGATATATTTATAATAAAGAGGTTTCAAAAAGGGTTTTAGCATATTATGTTTATTTTTAGAGATTAATTTGATATAATTATAACTATAAATCATATATTTATAAAGCATAAAATATATTAAAATTTTAAAAAATGTATTATTTTACTCCAGTATCCGATATGTTTGAAACGGCCGATTCCATATTTATATATATGGAACTCGCCGGAGTAAAAAAAGAAGATATAGGCATCGAAATCGCCGAAACAGCGATAGAAGTCAGCGGAATCAAGCGCCGGGGCGAAGGCGCCGAGGAATATAATTTTCAGAGGATGGAAAGGCCTTTCGGGTTTTTTAAAAGAACGTTCGATATGCCCCGGACGGCGAGCAGGGATTCTATAAGCGCCTCTTTCAACGAAGGGCTTTTAGAGATAATTATACCTAAAAAGACAAGAAATAACGGATTCGGATTTACAAGCATCGAAATTAAAGACAAATAAAATTTTCAAGGAAGGTAAAACCTATTATGTTTAACTTAGACTATTACGAAGATAAATTATCGGAAAGCGGATACAGGGTTCTTACGATATCCATAGAAGAATCGAAGAGGAGAAAGCATTATTACTTGGGGCTCGAGCATATATTTTATGCTTTAACCTTAGTCGATGAAGACCTTTTGAACGAAATATTCACGGAATTAAAAATAGACAAAAGAAAGGTAATGAAGCTTTTGAACGATTTTATGATGTCGTCCGAACAATATATAGGCGAAGGGATGAAAATTTCGCTCCAGACGAGAAATTTATTCAAAAGCGCTTACGATTACGCACAGAGTTCAGGGAGAAACCTTATCGAATCTACCGATTTCTTAATGGTTATGTTTCAAGAGCCCAACTCTGCGCCCAACAGGGTTTTTAAGGCTCTCGGAGTGGATTCGGTAGTAATCGCCGATAAAATTTTTCAAAAAATGAGGGAAAGAAGAAACAGAAGCGACGAAAACAGAAGGAAATACGATTTGCCGTACACTTTAAGGCAGCACGCCATAAATTTAAGCAAACTGGCTATTATGGATAAACTTCCTTTAGTTTTCGGAAGGGAGGAAGAAATTACGAGGCTTATGGAAATATTATGCCATATAGACAGGCCTAATTCGGCTATAGTAGTAGGCGAACCGGGCGTCGGAAAAACGGCTATCGTAGAAGGGCTTGCAAGAAAAATAGAACTTGAACCGTATAACGTCCCTCCAAGGCTTAGAAATAAAATCATAGTAAATCTTCAAATGAATTCATTGGTGGCGGGAACCGTCTTCAGAGGCATGTTCGAAGACAGAATGGAAAAAATAATAAACGAACTTAAATCCAGAAAAAATATAATATTGTTCGTCGATGAAGTCCACACGATTATCGGCGCCGGTTCGGCTATCGCCGTGCCGAGCGATGCCGCCAATATATTAAAATCATCTCTTGCAAGGGGCGAAGTACAGATTATCGGAGCGACTACCCTGTCCGAATACAAAGAATTCATTGCGGAAGACGAGGCGCTGGCGCGCCGTTTCAGGCTTGTTAACGTTCAGGAGCCCAGCGTAGAAGATACGAAAAGAATACTTTACGGATTAAAAAGAAGGTTTGAAGATACTTACGGAGTAGAAATCGAAAATTCCGCTTTAGAGGAATCGATAAAGCTGTCTTCGCGTTATTCTAAATCGTTAAGGCTTCCGGATAAAGCTATAGGGTGGATTGACTCCGGCTGCGTAAAGGCGGAAATTTATAACGAGGACAGGATAGTTAAAAAGGAAAACATCTATCAGGTTATTTCCCAGGAAACCGGCATGCCGGTAGATTTAATAAAAAGAGACGTTCTGGAAAGATTTCAGGACATCGAAGACTTTTTTTCGAAAAGGATAGTCGGACAGAAGGATGCGGTTAATTCGCTTGCCAAACATTTGAGGCTCAATAAAGGCCCTTTAAAAGAAAATTTTAACAGGCCGGATGCCGTGCTTCTTTTTCTTGGTCCTACCGGAGTAGGCAAGACCGAAACGGCAAAAGCTATGGCCGAGTATCTTTTCGGTTCGGGGAGAAACGTTATAAGAATCGATATGTCGGAATATAAAGACGGTTCCATTGCCGTCGATAAACTGATCGGCATGCCCAGGGGCATCGTCGGCTCTTCGAGGGGAGGACTGCTTACCAACCAGGTAAAAGACAATCCCTATTCGATAATACTCTTAGACGAAATAGAAAAGGCAAGCGACCTGGTGTTTAATCTTTTTCTTCAAGTTTTCGACGAAGGCTTTCTTACGGACGGCAGGGGCAAAAGGGTTTATTTTTCCGATTCCGTTATTATAATGACTTCGAATCTGGGTTCCCACGAATTTTCAAAATTCACGAAGCCGCTGGGTTTTATCGAATCAGGCGATATCGTTAAGTCGTTGAAGGGAACCATAAATAAAGAGATAGAAAACTTTTTTTCGCCGGAATTTATCAACAGGATAGACGATATAGTCATATTCTCGCCTCTTACTAAAGAGGAGGTTAAGCAGATAGCGTTAATGCACATAGAAACTATAAACAAGACTATGGCGGAACACGGAAAAGAAGTGTCCGTAACCGGCGATGCTCTCGATAAGCTCGTGGAAAGCGGATACAGCACAAAATTCGGCGCAAGGTTTCTCAAGCGCACCATAGACGACGTTATCAAGGTTCCGTTAACGCTAAAATGGAAAGAAGGCGATATATTTACCGCGGAACTTTCCGGAGGCGAAATTGTAGTTAACGCAAATAAAAATACGGAAAAGGATACATTGAAAAAGGGTAAAAACGGAAAGGAAAAATACAAGGAGGAGCCTGATTATGTCTGAAAAAAACGAAAAATCATTCAAGGTGGTAGATAAAAGAAAAGTTGCAGATTCCGAAAGCGAAAGCGGAGTTAAAGAAGGAATAGCAGCGGAACAGGCGGAGGCGGAAAAAGAAACCGCCGGCGAAAAAAATCCCGAAAAAGGTCCAGAGGAAGCCCAGGCGGCGCCAAACGCCGAAATCCCTAATTTCGAGGCGGATTTTGCTACTTTTATTTATTCGTTGAATACGCAGGCTTTGCTTTTTATGGGTAAAATACCGAATCCGATATCAAAAAAGTACGAGAAAGATATAGGCACCGCAAAATACCTCATAGACACTATAGATATGCTTTCTAAAAAAACAAAGGGCAATCTTGACGAAAATGAAGCCAAGCTTATAGAAAACGTTTTATACGACCTCAGAATGGCTTATATTTCAGAGAAAAAGTAAAAAAGAGGTGATATATTTTTATGAATTTAAATAATTTTACGATAAAATCGCAGGAAGTAATCGAACTGACCGTTAACGCGGCTAAAGAGGCTAAAAATCCTGAGGTCGGAGACCTGCATCTTTTATATGCCCTTCTTAATTATGACGAAAACAGCATTGCCGTTTCAATATTAAAAAAAATAGGCGTCGATTTAAAAGCATTTTCCGCCGAAACGGAAAATGCCCTGTCAAAGCTTGCGACAGTCGAGGGGGGAATGGAACCCGCGTTTTCTTCGCCTATGAAACGGATACTGGACGCCGCCGAAAAAAATAAAAATGCGATGAAAGACGATTTTGTTTCCGTAGAGCATTTTATTCTTGCAATGTTCGACGTTAAAGATACAAAGTCTTTCGACATCCTGAAAAAATTCGGCTTAACCAAAGATGCGGTTTTAAAAGCTCTTACGGATATAAGAGGCAATACTAAAGTTACGGACCAGAATCCCGAAGACAAATATCAGGCTTTGGAAAAATATACCGTCAATTTAACCCAGCTTGCAAAGTCCGGGAAAATAGACCCCGTTATAGGAAGGGATTCCGAAATCAGAAGGCTTATGGAAGTCTTATCGAGGCGGACGAAAAACAATCCTGTTTTAATAGGAGACCCGGGCGTCGGTAAAACCGCCATAGTCGAAGGATTGGCAAAAAGAGTCGCCGACGGCGACGTCCCTGAAATTTTAAAAAATAAAACGGTTCTTTCGCTGGACCTGGGCGCCCTTATCGCCGGAGCAAAATACAGGGGAGAATTCGAGGACAGGCTTAAAGCCGTCGTAAAAGAAATAAAATCCTCGGAAGGAAAAATAATAATATTTATAGACGAGCTTCATAACCTGGTCGGCGCGGGAAAATCCGAAGGGGCTATGGACGCTTCCAATCTTTTAAAACCTGCGCTGGCAAGAGGCGAATTGAGAGCAATAGGCGCGACGACTTTGGACGAATACAGGAAATATATAGAAAAAGACGCCGCCTTGGAGAGAAGATTTCAGCCGGTATTCGTAGATGAACCTTCCGTAGAGGATACTATTTCCATATTGAGAGGGCTTAAAGAGCGCTACGAAGCTTATCACGGAATAAGGATAAAAGACTCCGCAATTATTGCTGCGGCTACGCTTTCGCACAGGTATATTACGGACAGGTTCCTGCCCGATAAAGCGATAGACCTTATGGATGAAGCATCCGCAAAACTAAGGATAGAAATAGATTCTATGCCGACCGCCCTCGACGAGGTTCAGAGGAATATAATAAAAATCAAGATAGAGCAGGAGGCATTAAAGAAGGAAAAAGACGCGGAATCTAAGAAGAGGCTTAAGGAGCTCGACGAAGAACTGGCAAATCTTGAAGAAGATTTCAACCAAAAAAAAGCTAAATGGCAGAACGAGAAAGAACACATACAAAAGATAGGAGAAATTAAAAAAGATATAGATTCGTTAAGGTTTGAAGAGCAAAAATACGAAAGGGAAGGCAAATACGATAAGGTTGCCGAGATAAGATACGGAAAACTTAACGAATTAGAAAAAAAACTGGAAGACTTAAATAAATCCGTCTTGGAAATGCAGGAAAAAGGCAGTTTCTTAAAAGAAGAAGTCGATGCCGACGATATCGCAAAGGTCGTAGCAAAATGGACGGGAATTCCGGTCGCAAAACTCATGGAAGGGGAAAAAGAAAAACTCCTGCTGATAGAAGAACATCTGCATAACCGGGTAATATCCCAAGACGAGGCGATAAACAGCGTCGCTAATACCGTAAGGCGTTCCAGAGCCGGATTATCGGATGTTAATAAACCGGTTGGGTCTTTTATGTTTCTCGGTCCTACCGGCGTGGGAAAGACCGAGCTGGCAAAGGCTCTTGCCGAGTTTTTGTTCGACGACGAAAACAGCATAGTAAGAATAGATATGTCCGAATATATGGAAAAACATACCGTATCGAGGCTTATAGGCGCTCCTCCGGGTTACGTCGGATACGAAGAAGGGGGACAGCTTACGGAAGCGGTAAGGAGGCGTCCATACAGCGTCGTTTTATTCGATGAAGTCGAAAAAGCTCATCAGGACGTATTTAACGTTTTGCTCCAGCTTCTCGACGACGGAAGATTAACCGACGGGCAGGGCAGGACGGTCGATTTTAAAAACACCATTGTCATTATGACATCGAATATCGGTTCCGATATAATACAGAGCTACAGCGGACAGCATTACGAAGAGATGAAAAACAACGTTATGAATCTTTTGAAAAACCATTTCAGGCCGGAGTTTCTTAACAGGCTCGACGATATAATTATTTTCCATGCGCTTAATGAAGCAGATATTATAAAAATAGTCAATATCCAGCTTGGCAAGTTAAAGAATACGCTTAAAGAAAAGGGAATAGACGCGGATTATACCGAGCCGCTGGTCAAATTCATAGCGATGGAGGGATACGACCCCGTTTACGGCGCCAGACCGTTAAAAAGGGCAATAAAATCTTTCATACAGGACAGAATAGCGATGGATTTACTCTCCGGGGGCATTGTTTCGGGAGATTCTATAGTTTTGGATTACAAAGAAGAGGCAGGCGGAGTGATTATAGAAAAGGCTGTCGTAGTGAACGCCCGCCCCGTTTAACGTTATGTTCGACAAGAGTTTCTTTGCCATTATGACAAAGAAGCTCTTGTCATTATGACAAAGAATAATAAAAATATCTGTAAATAAAATCTTATAAAAATTAAATATTGCCGTATAACGCTTGAAAAATATTATATTTTGAAAATTTATATTTTTTTGGCATTGTTCTTGCATATATAAAAATAGCAATTAAATAATCGAAAAATAGGAGTTTCCGTATTATGGGTTTAAAATCCGATTCAAAAATTATAGGCGCCGGAGTAGCAGTGCTGATAGGAATAATAGCCGGGGTAATAATTACGGCTAACCTGCATTTATTTAAAAAATCTATGGCTGACGGAAGCGCGCCCGTAATATATACTACAAAAGATTCCGCTATGCCGGCGCAGAACGGCCCCAGTAATTTTATAGCGTTGATAAAACAGGACAAGCCTTTTGTCGTAAACATAAGGACGACCCAGAAAGTAAAAGGCGGACCGTTCCAAATGTATCAGAGCCCTTTCGGCAACCAGCCTAATCCGTTTGGAAACTTTTTTAAAAATTTTTTCAATAACGTTCCGCAGAGCAGTTATACCGAAGAAAGCTTAGGTTCGGGCGTAATTATCAGTAAAAACGGATATATAATAACCAATAACCATGTTATAAACGGCGCGACAAAAATATACGTCAAACTTTCCAACGGAAAGACTTTCAGGGCATCGGTCATAGGCAAAGATCCTCAGGTGGACCTTGCTCTTTTGAAGATAAACGACGGCAATAATCTTCCGGCGGCTGTTCTCGGCGATTCCAATAAGTCGCAGATAGGAGAATGGGTTCTGACGATAGGCAATCCTTTCGGATTAGGTTGGACTGTTACCAACGGCATAATAAGCGCTAAAGGCAGAGCCATAGGCGGTCCCTACGAAGATTTTATACAGACGAATGCGGCAATCAATCCAGGAAACAGCGGAGGACCCCTAATCAACATGAAAGGACAGGTTATAGGCATAAATACCGCTATCATAAAAGGAGCGCAGGGGATAGGATTTTCTATACCGGTAAACGTGGTAAAAGAGGTCCTTCCGGAGCTTGAAACAGGCAAAATTACCAGAGGATGGCTCGGAATCGAAATTCAAAAAATATCGCCCGCCCTTAAAAAAGCGTTTAATCTCGAAACTTCACGCGGAGCATTAGTGTCTTCGGTTCTTCCCGGAGGACCTGCGGCAAAAGCCGGTTTAAGAAGCGGCGACGTAATAATTAAATTTAACGGAAAAGAAGTAAGGGAGATGTCCCAGCTTCCGTGGCTCGTCGGAAACACTAAGCCCGGAACAACCGTTCCTATGGAAATTATCAGGCACGGCAAAAAAGAAATACTTACGATAACCGTGGGAAACTGGAAAAGCCCTAAAAATTCTTTTAACGAAAAAACCCAGAAAGTTTCGGCCAAGAAGCTTGGCATTATCGTAGTGCCTCTTACTCCTCAAAATATGCAGAGCTACGGAATACAAAACGTCCGCCACGGAGTTATAGTATCGAAAGTTATACCGGGCGGTGCGGGACAAAGAATGGGTATAATGCCCGGAGACGTTATAGAGTCGATAAACCATCGGACGGTTAACAGTATCGGCGAGTATTTAAACGATATCAGGGCAGCCGAAAAATCGAAGCAGTTTCTTTTCTACATAAGAAGGGGAAATATGAAACTGTATCTGGCATATTCGGAGTAATAAGAAATAAAAAATATATAAATAAATATAATAAAGTTTTCTCGAAACCAAGACAAACTGTAAGCTTTCCATCACTCCTCCTAAAGGTGGCCCGGTTCCCTAAAAAGAGCCGGGCTATTTATTTCTCCTTTTTAAAAAATAAATTTGATAAAATTAATAAATGGATACTTTTATCTTAGGAACGGCCGGACATATAGACCACGGAAAATCCTCCCTTATTAAAGCGCTGACAGGCATAGAAACGGACAGGCTCGAAGAGGAAAAAAGGCGCGGAATCAGCATAGTTTTGGGTTACGCAAATATGCTTTTCCCTTCCGGTATTTCGGTGGGTATAGTGGACGTCCCCGGCCATGCAAAATTCATAAAAACTATGGTTTCCGGCTCTTCCGGAATGGACGGCGTTTTGCTGGTCGTTGCCGCAGACGACGGCGTGATGGCCCAGACTAAAGAACATCTCCTCATCTTAAAACTGCTCGGCGTCGGCTTAATTATACCCGTAATTACAAAAATAGATAAGGCAGACGATGAAATTATTTTAAAAAGGGAATCCGAAGTGAGGGACTTTTTAAAATTATACGGCTATGATAAATCCGCGGAAAATATATTTAAAGTTTCGGTTAAATCCGGCGAAGGCATAGCCGGATTAAAAAAAGAAATAGAAAGAGCGGTAAAAGAATACACGCTGAGGTCTAATTTAAAACCGGTTCCTACCAAAGTTTTTCTGCCTATAGACAGAATAATTTCGTCAAAGGGTTTCGGAACTATTTTAGCCGGAACGTTGAAATGCGGAAGTTTTTCCGCAGGCGACGAAATTCAGCTCATGCCTTCCGGCCTGACGGCAAGAATAAAAAGCATAGAATCCCATAATCGTCCCGTAGAAACTGCGCATAAATCCATGAGAATATCCGTTAACGTTCCTTCCGTAAAAAAGGAAAGCGTTAAATTAGGCGACGTAATATCCGTAAAAGACGGACTAACGGTATCGGATTCTATTTTTACAAAAGTTTTTTACGATTTTGAAAATAAAAAAGATTTGAAAAGCCATATTTTATTGTCGTTTATGACTGGAGGAACGTCCGTCAATTCCAGGATAATAATTTTTAACGCCGATAAAAGAATTAAGCCGGGCGAATATTCATATGCATTGTTTAAATTAAACAATAAAATATCTACTATGGCTAAAGAAAAATTTATCATAAGAGATATAGGCGCAGGCAGGACTGCCGGCGGCGGCGTTATAATAGACCCTTTACCGGGTTACGCGTATGAAGAGCCGAAACAGGGTATTTACGAAGCAATGGTTTCCGACGATATTAAAGAAGCCGTTTACGGTTTCATAACTGCCGGAGGAGGAGGCGGCGCAGAAGAGATTTATAAAAAATTGAATATTAACTATACGTATTTTACGGCCGTTATAAACGAACTAAAAAGAGACTGCAGGATAATAACGGACGATAAATATAAACTTGCTTTCTTAAAAGAAGATTTCGACGCGGGAAGGTTTTTGCTTTTAAAAATAATAAGCGAAAATTCAAAAGACGAAAGTTTCGATTTTAAAAAAGGGCTAAACAAGCAGAAATTATACTTTATTTTTGAGCAAAATTTTAATAAACCTTATGCAGGCGGGCTTTTCGATATAATCATAGAGGATTTGCTGTCTAAAAAAGAAATAATATACTATGAAGGAAATTTACTCCCAAAAGGTTCGGAACTCGGAATATCCGAATCGGCTATACCTTCCGAATATATAAATATCGCCGAAAAAATAGAATATTTATTGAAATCCAACGGCAACAGCGTTCCGGATTTTGCGGAATTAGAGGCTAAAGTAAAAGCTAATAAAAAGATATTGAATTATATAACCGCTCTTATGGTTAAGCAGGGAAAGCTCGTAAAAGTCAAGAACGATATCTATTACCTGAAAGGGCAGATCGACGGCATCAAGTCTAAATTAGACGATTTTTTTAAAAAAGAAGTAAATCTGGAGCCTAAAGACATGAAAGAAATTGCAGGCGTATCTAGAAAATATGCGATACCCCTTCTTGAATATTTCGACAATACCGGATATACGCTTAAAAAAGACGGCTATAGGATAAAAAAAGCCGAAATTTAAAGCCCTTTTACTTTTGTTTTTTTGTAAATTTTGATATAATAATACGGTCGATAATTTAATATTATATTTATAAAAAAAAATAAACATGCCCTATAAAGACCTGCACGAATTTATCCGGATATTAGAAAAAAATAACGATTTGCACAGGGTAGGCGCTCCGGTTGATAGAAATTTGGAAATAGCGGAAATTGCCGACAGGATGGTAAAAAAAGAGGGCCCCGCACTTTTATTCGAAAACGTAAAAGGTTATAATTTTCCGGTTTTAATAAATATGTTCGGCTCAAATAAGCGCATATTGCAGGCTTTCGAGGTCGAAAGCCTCGACGACGTCGGAAAAAGAATTTCCGAAATAATAGACCCCGAAATACCCACTAATTTCTTTGAAAAAATAAAATCCCTTTCAAAACTAAAAAAACTCGCCGATTATATGCCGAAAACGGCGAAGAACGGTAAATGCAAAGAAGTTATTATAGACAAGCCGCCCCTGCTGGATATTCTGCCCGTTCTAAAGACGTGGCCGGAAGACGGCGGACCTTTTATTACCCTTCCGCTTGTTTTTACGAAGGATCCCGAAACCGGCTCTACCAACGTCGGAATGTATAGAATGCAGGTTTACGACGATACTTCCTGCGGCATGCACTGGCACATTCATAAAGACGGCGCAAGACATTTCAGAAAATATAAAGAAGCCGGCAAAAAGATACCGGTTTCCGTGGTTATAGGTTCCGACCCGGCGGTAATTTATTCGGCTACCGCGCCGCTTCCCCCCGATATAGAAGAGATGATGTTTGCGGGGTTTCTAAGGGGTGACGCCGTCGAACTCGTGAAATCGGAAACTAATGATATATATGTTCCGGCAAATGCCGAGTTCGTCCTTGAAGGATATATAGACCCCGCCGAAGATTTCAGGCTCGAAGGACCTTTCGGCGACCATACCGGATATTACTCCCTCGAAGATTTTTATCCGGTGTTTCACGTAACGCTCATTTCGCACAGAAAAGATGCGGTATATCCGGCTACCATAGTGGGCAAACCGCCTATGGAAGACTGTTACATAGGGAAGGCTACCGAAAGATTTTTCCTGCCCGCAATAAAAAAGATTTTCCCGGAAATTGTCGATATGAATCTGCCTTTCGAAGGAATATTTCATGATTTGGCATTTATAAGCATTAAAAAAAGCTATCCCGGACATGCTAAAAAGATTATGCACGGAATATGGGGTCTCGGACTTATGATGTTCACCAAAATAATAGTAATATTGGATGAGGACGTGAACGTTCAGGACAGGAGCGAAGTTATCTGGAGAATATGCAATAATATAGACCCTAAAAGAGACGTTTCGTTTGTCGAAGGACCTATCGACGTTTTGGAGCATGCTTCGGATATTCCCAACTACGGCTCTAAAATGGGTATAGACGCCACAAAAAAATGGGCTTCGGAAGGCTATAAAAGAAAATGGCCGGACGACATAATAATGTCGGACGACATAAAAAAACTCGTCGATGAAAGATGGAAGGAATACGGTTTAAGTTAAACTAAGATGCTTAAAAAGTTCAAAAATACTTTAGAATTAGTTAAATTTTCCCATACGATATTCGTCCTGCCTTTTGCCCTCAGCGCTTTTCTCCTTGCTTTTTACGATAAATATCCGTCGTCTTTCGGCACGCCGTTTTTTTATTATAAGATAATATGGGTCGTTATAGCCATGGCTTCCGGAAGAAGCGGAGCAATGGCGCTTAACAGGTTCATAGACAGAAAAATAGACGCAAAAAATAAAAGGACTATGGAAAGAACTATTCCTAAAGGGGAGCTTACCGCTTTATACGGATTAGTTTTCGGAATAGTTTCCTATATAATACTTATATTTGCCGCTTACGAACTAAACTTTATATGTTTTGTCCTTTCTCCGTTTGTTATTATTTTTATTACGTTTTATTCTTTCACGAAAAGGTTTACGTTTTTTTCGCATATGGTTCTCGGAATAAGCATGGCGTTGGGCCCTTTAGGAACATGGCTCGCCGTTACAGGCAGCCTGGATTATAAGATTTTAATTCTCGGTCTTGCCGTAGTTTTTTGGGGCGCGGGGTTCGACATTCTTTACGCTATTTTAGATTATGATTTCGACACCGCAAACGGGCTCTTCTCCGTACCAGCAAAATTCGGAATAAAAAACGCGGTAGCCGTTTCGAGAATATTGCATTCGCTTGCTTTGATATGCTTGATTTCCCTGTATTTTATGTTTCAACTTAATTTTTTATATATTATAGGAATAATTCTCGTCGCGGGCTTTTTTGCATACGAACACTTTTTAGTTTATAAAAGTTTAGATAATATCGATGCCGCTTTTTTTACTATGAACGGATATATTTCCATAACTTTTTTCGTTTTTATATGCGCGAACGTCTTATATTATAAATTTTTTATTATGCCGTAAAGGCGTATCACGCAATGAATCAATATGAAAGAAAACCGTAATATAAATATAGAAACGGAAAGAGAAAGGGAGGGTAATTCCTACATCGTAGCTATAACCGGAGCGTCCGGAGCGATATACGGATTCAGCCTTCTTAAGGCTTTAATAAACCGTTCTTTTTTCGTTCACCTTATAATTTCCAAGCCGGGTTTCAGGGTAAGCAATAACGAACTTGGGATGTTTGCCGATATTTCAGAGTTTTATATGAACGGCGGAGGCGATTCTTTAAACGGTTATAGCCAAAAAATAAAAAACGAGATAGTAAATAAGTTCGAATTACATAAAGATTGCGGCAGGTTTGCTTTTTTAGACGAGAATTTTTTAGAGGCGCGCATTGCAAGCGGTTCCGCAAAAAACGTTAAGGGAATGATAGTCGTTCCGTGTTCTATGGGCAGTCTTTCAAGAATTGCAAACGGAATTTCCGGAAACCTTATAGAGCGGGCGGCGGACGTTATGCTTAAAGAAAGAAAAAAACTAATCGTTTGCCCGAGAGAAACCCCGTTTAACGATATACACCTCAAAAATATGCTCTCCCTTCATTCGTCGGGGGCGGCGATTCTCCCGCCTATTCCGGCATTTTACGGCAAGCCGCTAACGGTCGAAGATATTATAGATTTTATAACGGGCAAGATTTTGGATGCGTTAGACATAGAAAACGATATTTACGAAAGATGGAAAGGCTATGACCTTAAATAAAACTTTTGATTTAATAAAAGAAAAGGTTTATAATAATATACGGTTGTCGGCAGAAGACGCTCTGTTTTTATTTAAATCTAACGACCTGCTCTCGATAGGAGAGCTTGCAAACTTTAAAAACCTTAAAGTTAACGGAGATAAAGTATATTATACCGTCAATATTCATATAAATTATACCAATATATGCGTAAACAGGTGCGCTTTTTGCGCATTTTACAGAAACGGAAAAGAAACGGATGCATATTCTATGAGCGTAGATGAAATAATAGAATATATTAAGACGAATCATAAAACCAATAATTTTAAAGAAGTCCATATCGTCGGAGGTCTTCACCCCTCTCTTCCTTACAGTTTCTATTTAAATATGGTCCGCAGAATAAAGAATGAATTTCCGTCCTTAATGATACAGGCTTTCACTGCCGTAGAAATAGACTATTTATCTAAGATTTCCGGACTGTCCGTAAAAGACGTGCTTACGGATTTGAAAGAAAACGGATTAGACGCCCTTCCCGGAGGCGGAGCGGAAATTTTCAACCCGGCTATAAGAAAAAAATTATGTCCCCAAAAAATAAGCGGGGAAAGATGGATTTCAATACACAAAACCGCCCATAAAATCGGCATTCCCTCCAATGCTTCAATGTTATACGGAGTAAAAGAAAGCTATGAGGACAGGGTAAACCATTTAAGCGAAATAAGGTCTGCCCAGGATGAATCGGGAGGCTTTAAATCTTTTATTCCTTTTGCTTTTCAGCCGAAAAACACTGCCGTCAGGAATTCCGGGCTTACCACGGGATACGACGACCTCAAGGTCATTGCGGTTTCCCGGCTTTTTTTGGATAATTTCAAACATATAAAAACGTTTTTCGTAAACCTGGGTATTAATCTTGCGCAGGTTTCTCTTTCTTTCGGCGCCGACGATTTTGACGGGACGCTTACCGAGGAAAAAATATCGCATAATGCGGGCTCAGTTAATCCCGTAGGCCTTAGCGTCAAAAATGTAAAAAAAATAATCGAAGAGGCGGGCAAATTTCCTACCGAAAGAGATACCGTTTATAATGTTGTTTTTAATTAATATTATTTTAATTAATTTAATGTCCAAAGAGTTTAAGGAGGCTTAAAAATGTTGAACTTAAACGAATTTGTATTTTATCCCGGTTACGGCGTTTGTATCGTAGAATCTATTTCCAAACA
>JAKAKK010000086.1 GCA_021813525.1 bacterium | reverse complement strand
CGCCTCGGCATACCTGTAATATCGCGAATAAACACTTACTGCGGCTATCCTTATTACGCCCTTGCCGACAGGATGCTTTTCGTCTCGGACGATTTAAAAAATTATTTTCTTGAAGACTATTTTCGAACCGAACCTTTTTTAAATTATAAACCAGGATTCATAGAAAATCTTGTTAACGGATTATTCGGCTTTAAATTCAGCCGCCCCGATTTAAACGAGATAATTTCTAAATCCGGAAAAGCCTACGATACCATTCCCGACAAGTTTTCCGATTACGATAAAAAGACGGAAGGATACGAAGGGTTTTTTAATATAGGCATAACCGGCAGGCTTACAGTGGAAAAAGGACAGCAGTATCTTATCGAGGCCCTCGAATTATTAAGGAAAGAAACCGAAAGCGGAGACGGACGGGAACAGGGCGGCGGGATTCCTCTTTTAGCCGGCAAGCCCGTAATGCTTCATATCGTCGGAAGCGGAAAGAACGAAAAAAACCTGTTAAAACAGGCTGCAGGCAAAAAACTACAAAACAGCGTAAAATTCTGGGGCTATCGGAGCGAAGTAAGACCGTTTATAAATATGTTCGATATAGCGGTTTCATACACGGCGAAAGAGCCTTTCGGAATAAACAATCTGGAATATATGCTTATGAAAAAGCCCTGCGTGGCCGTCCGCAACGGCGGCACGCCAGAAATATTCGGCGATACCGGTATTCTAACCGAGCCGAAAAACCCCGGCGCGCTTAAAGAAGCTATTAAAAAATATGCAAACGACCCCGAACTAATGAATAGGGAAGCCGAAAAGGGACGCGAAAGAGCCGTGCGCCTATTTAATTCGGAAAAAATATACAACGACACTATGAAGGAGTACGATTTAGCCATAGCGCATATAACGTATAAACGAAATATACAACGGAATAAAAAAAATTAAAAAGGAATGAAAATATTTTTTGACGCAAGACTTATAAACTATGCCGGACTCGGAAGATACGAAAGGGAGCTTATAGCCGAGCTTTTAAAATTAAATCAGGATATCACGTTTTATGTTATAGGAGAAAAAAGTAAAATAACGTCCTATATAAACGATTTTAACCTTAATCCTCAAAACTTCGTAATAATAGATTTAAAAATTAATAAATACACTTTTAGCGAGCAGTTTAAACTTATTAATATAATACGCAATATGGAATTAGAAAAAAAAGTTGATATTTTTCTTTTTCCACATTTTAACATTCCCTTTTTATATGTTCCAAAAAAATCGGCGGTGATAGTCCACGACTTGACCTTTTTTCACTTTCCACGATATTTTGGACGAATAAAAACAATGCTGGCTAAATTAGTCCTTAAAAACGTTCTGATTAAGGCAAAAAAAATCATTACGGTTTCAAATTTTGTAAAGAACGATATTATAAATATGTTCGGCTCTGAATCCGATAAAAATTCAAAACTATGCCAAAATATATTGCGGGATAAAATTACCGTTATGTATTCGGGGTATTCGCCCAAATTTCAGCCTGCTCCCGAAAATAAAATCAAGGAATTTAAAATAAAAAATAATCTAGGACGGTTCCTGCTTTATTGCGGCAACCGTAAAAAACATAAAAATTTGATAAACCTGATTAAAGCATTTCAAGAAGTAAAAAAAGAATTTACAGATTTGAAGCTTGTTTTAATAGGAAAAAGATTTGAAAAACCGGGTAAGCCCGATTTTATCGACGATTTCATAAATAAAAACGGCATTAAAGACGTAATATCGATAGAGTATGCAAGCGACGACGATTTAAATCTTTACTACTCGGCTTCAAGCGCTTTCGTTTTTATATCGCTCAGCGAAGGGTTCGGGTTTGCGCCGCTTGAAGCCTTAGCTTCAGGCGCAAAATTAATCCTTGCGGATAACAGCGCCCTGCCCGAAATATTCAAAAATGCGGCGGCTTATGTTAATCCTTACGACGTTCACGATATTGCCGCCGCTATCAAAAAAACATTAAAATTAACGATAAACGATGAAAGCACTGCAAAAAAAACAGCCGCAGATGAAGTCCTAAACAGCTATCCAAACGATTTATGGGCGAAAAATATTTTAAAAGTTTTGAACGAAACAATAAAATAACGGTTATAATGCCATATTAAATCATAATCTTATAGAAAAATCTTCTTTATCCAATGTAAGATTAGGGCTGTAGTACGGGTCTCCGTTTATAAGAATATCGCTCCATTTCTCCCTGAAAATTTCGATCTCTTTTTTAAATCTTTCATGTTTTTCCTTAGAATCTTCATGCCCTCTGGTAACGGATTCGTAATGGTACATCTCCGCAAACGGGGTAAAAACTACCAAATAATTTTTCTGTCTTACTTTCAAACAGTAATCGGTATCGCTTAAAGCTAAAGGATAGGCTTCGTCGAAACCGCCTACCTCGTCGAAAACGCTTCTTGAAGTCATCAGGCAGGCTCCGGTAACTGCGCTTAAATTTTGGACGACTTTTAATCTATTAAAATATCCTGAGGCGTCTTTATGAAAATTGTGATGGGAATGACCCGCAATGCCGTAAATTCCTATAATATCCCCTGCGTGTTGAACTAAACCGTTGCCGAAATACAGCTTCGCGCCGACGATTCCAACTCCTTTCCTTGAAAAAAATGACGACATTTCATCAAGCCATTCAGGCGTTATCACCTCTGTATCATTATTTAGAAACAATAAGAGCTCCCCTTTTGCAAAATTTGCGCCGAAATTATTAACCTTAGAATAATTAAACTCGTTATGCCATTCCGCCACCTTAATATTTTTATAGGCAGACAGCCGGTCATACAATTCAAACGTCGAATCCTCCCTGCTGTTATTTTCGACGATTATTATCTCGACATTCTTATAAGTTGAACGGGAAACAATAGAATTGATGCACTTTTCTAAAACTTTAGCGTTGTCTTTATTCGGTATTATAATAGACAATAATTTTTTATGGTCGGCCTCATATTTTATTGTATAATTGTTAAAAAATTGGGCATCTTCAATCTGCCCTTTCAATCCTGTTCTTTTAATGTGTTCGGCAAGAGCTTTTTTTGAAGATTCGCTGGTGTAAGGTTTTGCTAAAGGCGAGGCCGCCGCCGATGCGCCGGATATTATC
>JAKAKK010000023.1 GCA_021813525.1 bacterium | reverse complement strand
TTGAATCTGAAACCTGTTTTGCATGACGGCGGGGATGTTTTCGCAAGAACGGTTTTAAAAATTAAAGAAATTTACGTTTCCAAAAAAATAATCGAAGGTTTATTGTTTAATCTGCCCGAAGGGGATATCGCGGTTGCTTACGGAAATAAGCCCGAAGCTTATAAGTATGCAATCGGCAATTCCGAAACTTCAAGGGGCAACGCTTTTTTCTATATAATGGCGGACGACGACGGAAAGATTTTCAGGCTTAAATATATAGACCCGTCGTTCAGGATATGGCCGTCCATTCAGTACGGGGTATTGGGAAATATAATTGCCGATTTTCCTTTGATAAACAAAAGCCTCAATTTATCTTATTCCGGCAACGATATGTGATTAAGGTGATAATCTATGAGCTTTCTAAGTAAATTATTATTTAAAAATAAGACGCAGGAAATAGCCGCCGCCGGAAGCGGTTCGATTTTAATTAAAGGGGAAAAATTAAAACGTTCGGTTAACGAAGTATTCGGGAGAAGTTTATTCGTAAGGCTTGTGGACAGCGGTTCCTGCAATGCCTGCGAAAACGAGCTCGCCGCTCTTTCCAACCCATATTACGATTTGGAAAGATTCGGCATAAAGTTTGTCGCATCCCCGAAGCATGCGGACGTTCTTATAATAACCGGATGCGTAACGAGAAATATGCTTAATCCTATGTTAAAGACTTATGAAAATATACCGTCGCCTAAGTTCGTGATTACGGCGGGGGACTGTCCCGAAACCGGAGGACCGTTTAAAGATTCATATTCGGTATGCGGCCCGGTTTCAAAATATTTAAACGTCGCCGTGCACATTAATGGATGTCCGCCCGAACCCGAAACTGTAATATCGGGATTTTTAAAATTTATGGACATTCTAAAAGCGTCTTAAATTTCTATCTAATTTTCGTTTACTTAAGTTCTTTTGCCCATTTTTGCAAAAAATACCGGCATCCGCATAATCTCCTTTCGATTTCCGAATTTGCGCCTTTTATGTGCTATAATTTAATATAATTATCCAAATATATTATTTAGCTATTTAAAAATTTGAAATATTGCGGCGAAATGAAAATGCTCGATAAATTGGTTTTGCGTTTAACCGAAGAGACTGAAGGCAGGCAGGGTTCTTTGTTTTATATATTGAACGGCATAAACGAAGAGCTGGGTTATATACCCGAAGAAGCGGTGTTGCAGACGGCGGAAAACCTCAATATCTCTAAAGCCGAAGTTTACGGTTTTCTTAGTTTTTTCAGAAATTATAAAACGGATGCCGCAGGCGGCGGCGCATATCATAAAATCGTCGTCTGCCGGTCCGAAAGCTGCGAAGCATCCGGTTCAAAACAATTAATAGAACATATAAAAGCAAGCTTAAATCTCGATTTCGGCAAATACAGTCCGGACGGAAAGTATTTTTTGGATTACGTTTATTGTTTCGGGCATTGCGCCGCCTCTCCCGCGGTCGGGGTGGACGGCATACTATATGAAAAAGTAAAGCCGGAGGTTTTCGATAAAATTATTAAAACCTTAGATTTTAATAAATTAGAAGAACCGGTCGAACTTAAATTGGCCAAATCTCTTATATTTAAAAGGTGCGGCGATATAAATCCTTTGTCTGTCGGCGATTACGTGGATAAGGGCGGATTTGGCGCGTTAAGAAGGGTTATTGCGGAGATTAAATCCAAAGGAGACGAAGGAAAACTATTATTTATAAACGAACTGAAACGGTCGAAGCTCAGAGGCAGGGGAGGGGCTGGATTTCCGACAGGCATTAAATGGGAAACGGTATTTAAAGAAAAGTCCGAAGTTAAATATATAATATGCAATGCCGACGAAGGGGATTCGGGTGCTTATGCCGACAGGATCATTCTCGAAAACGACCCCTTGTCCGTTATAGAAGGAATGATTATCGCCGGATTAATAACCGGCTCTGATTACGGCTGTATATATTTGAGGGCGGAATACGCGGGGGCTAAGTCGATAATAGAAAGCGTCCTCGGTTTATTGAAAGACGGAGGCTATCTCGGCAACGATATTTTAGGTTCCGGTTTTGATTTCGATATTGATTTAATAACCGGAGCGGGAAGTTACGTCTGCGGGGAAGAAACCGCTCTTATGGAAAGCATAGAAAATAAAAGAGGAACGGTAAGGCAGAGACCGCCTGTTCCGGCGGTCAGCGGCTTATACGGGAAGCCCACCGTTATTAATAACGTATTGACGTTTGCTTATGCCGTTTATATTCTTAGCGATAATTCTAATTTAGAATACTTTCTATCTTTAGGTACGGAAAATTCTAAAGGTACTATGCCTTTTCAGGTTTCCGGAGCGGTTAAAAATCCCGGAATTTTTGAATTGCCCTTCGGAGTTACCCTGAAAGAACTTTTAAAACTTGCAGGCGCAGACGAAAATGCCGAAACGGTCCAGATAGGCGGACCGCTCGGCGCTTATTTCCCGTTAAGCGCCGAGTTTCTAGATTTAAATCTTTCCTATGAAGGCGTGTCGGAAAAAGGAGGACTGCTGGGCCACGGAGGCATCGTAGTTTTCGGCGGAGGGACTGATATGAAATACAGGCTTTTGAGCTCTTTAGATTTTTTTATAGACGAATCCTGCGGCAAATGCGCCCCATGCAGAATAGGAACGGTGAGGCTCAAAGAGCTGTTCGAAAGGATTTTGAAAAAACAGAATATCGAAGAAAATTTAAAAATAATAGACGAGATTCTTGAATCCATGAAATATTTATCCTTATGCGGTTTTGGAGCAGGCGTTTATATGCCGGTAAGAAGCCTCTTGGCTTATTATAAAAATGAAATTATAGAAGCCTGAAAAAACTATTTATTAAAATTAAATATGAACGGCGAAAAAGAAAACGATTCCGAAAAAATAACGATAGAAATCGACGGCAATATCGTTAACGTCGATAAAGGAGTTACTGTATTGCAGGCGGCCCGGCAAAACGGCATTTATATTCCGGCGCTTTGCGATTACAAGGATTTGATCCCTTACGGCTCTTGCAGGCTTTGCGGCGTTATAGCCGAAGGAAGGAAGGGATATTTGCCGTCGTGTTCCTTATATGCCGAAAGCGGCATGAAAATAAAAACCGTTTCGGATGAACTTTTTTCTTTGA
>JAKAKK010000037.1:3983-16327 GCA_021813525.1 bacterium | reverse complement strand
AAAATAAAAAAATTTGTTGACAAGTAGTTAAAAATTTTGATAATATTAAAGTTTCTAAATTATTGGATGTTGGGAATTTTTTGCCTTGCTGGCGTAGCTCAATGGCAGAGCAGCTGATTTGTAATCAGCAGGTTGCGGGTTCGATTCCCATCGCCAGCTCCAAAATAAATTGAGGTTGCGGGTTGAGGAGAGGTGCCCGAGCGGCTAAAGGGAACAGACTGTAAATCTGTCGGCGCGAGTCTACGAAGGTTCGAATCCTTCCCTCTCCACCATATTATTATTGAGTTTATAGTATTAAAGCTAATATAAAAATTTAATGGATTTTGAATTTTTTAAATGCGGGAATAGCTCAGTTGGCTAGAGCGTCAGCCTTCCAAGCTGAGGGTCGCGGGTTCGAATCCCGTTTCCCGCTCCATTTTTTATCGGAGAATGCCCATGTAGCTCAGTGGTGGAGCACTTCCTTGGTAAGGAAGAGGCCATCGGTTCAATCCCGATCATGGGCTCCAAAATAAAAATAAAAATGATTAATTTTTCATAGGAGGAATTAAATGTCCAAAGAGAAATTCGACAGATCTAAGCCGCATGTCAACATAGGAACCATAGGCCACGTTGACCACGGCAAAACAACTTTAACCGCGGCTATCACCAAGGTTCTTGCAAGAAAAGGACAGGCTACTTTCAAATCATACGATCAGATCGACAATGCTCCCGAAGAAAAAGAAAGGGGTATTACGATTGCAACGTCCCATGTAGAATATGCAACCGATAAAAGGCACTATGCCCACGTGGACTGCCCGGGTCATGCCGACTACGTTAAGAATATGATTACCGGAGCCGCGCAGATGGACGGAGCCATACTAGTGGTTTCCGCCGCGGACGGCCCTATGCCTCAGACCCGCGAACATATTCTTTTAGCCCGCCAGGTCGGAGTTCCTTATATAGTAGTATTCTTGAACAAGGTAGATATGGTTGACGACCCCGAGCTTCTCGAACTCGTAGAGCTGGAAGTAAGGGAGCTTTTAACCTCCTATAATTTCCCCGGAGATACCGTTCCGGTTATAAAGGGTTCAGCCCTTAAAGCTTTAGAAGCCGAAGGCGACAACGAATGGACTCAGAAAATAGTCGACCTTATGAACGCGGTCGATGAATATATACCCGTTCCTAAAAGAGACATAGACAAACCCTTCCTTATGCCGGTAGAAGACGTATTTTCCATCTCCGGAAGAGGAACGGTCGCAACGGGCAGGGTAGAAAGAGGCATAATAAAAGTAGGCGAAGAAGTAGAGCTGGTAGGAATACTTCCCACATCCAAGACCGTCGTAACCGGCGTAGAAATGTTCAGGAAACTTCTCGACGAAGGCCAGGCAGGAGACAACATCGGCGTTCTTTTAAGAGGCAAAAAAAGGGAAGAAATAGAAAGAGGTATGGTTTTAGCCAAACCGGGTTCTATAACTCCGCACAAAAAGTTTAAAGTAGAAGCCTATATACTTACGAAAGAAGAAGGCGGACGCCACACTCCGTTCTTTAACGGCTATCGTCCGCAGTTCTATTTCAGGACTACCGACGTTACCGGAGTCTGCACGCTTCCCGAAGGCATCGAAATGGTGATGCCCGGCGATAACGTAGCGATGTCCGTTGAGCTTATCACTCCCATTGCCGCAGAAAAAGAATTAAGGTTTGCGATAAGGGAAGGCGGACACACCGTCGGAGCAGGCGTTATAACAGAGGTCATAGAGTAATATAGAACGGAATTAACAATAGAACGGGGACGGAATTAATTCCGTCCTTAAAAAGGGGAAATAATATAAACAATGAGAGAGATAATAACGCTGGCATGCGGCGAATGCAAGCAAAGAAACTATACTACTACAAAAAATAAAAAACTTTCTTCGGAAAAATTATCCGTAAAAAAATATTGCAAATTTTGCAAAACACATACGGAGCACAAGGAAACAAAATAAAAATTTTAAAATAATAGGCCAGTAGCTCCAACGGCTAGAGCATCGGACTCCAAATCCGAGTGTTGGGGGTTCGAATCCCTCCTGGCCTGCCAGTATGCATATAATTTAATGAGAGAAAATATCAATACGGGAATATTAAAAATGAAGAGCAATCCTGTTTCGGATTTTATAAAAAAAACAAAGCAATATTTGTACGAGGTTAGGGCCGAACTCGGTAAAATAGTATGGCCGGAAAAGGATAAAGCGACTAAAACGACTTATGTCGTCGTCATTTTTATAGTGCTCGTTACCGCCTTTCTTGGTCTTATAGACGTATTTTTTTCCAAAATATTTTCGTATTTTTTTCAAATTTAGCATAAATTAAATTTAAAAATAAAATAAATAAATGAGCAAAGAAGAACAAGGAAAAACGGAAGAAAATATAGAATCCGGTTTAGAAATGAGTGCGGAAGATACCGGCGGAGCAAATTACGTCGAAATAGACGAAATTCCTAAAAAATGGTATGCCGTCCATACTTATTCCGGTTTTGAGGATAACGTCAAACTTGCGCTGGAAGAAAGAATCGCTTCAAGCGGTTTCAAGAAATATTTCGGCGACATAATAGTTCCCAAAGAAGATATTATCGAAAAAACCGCAAAGGGAGGGAAGAAAAAAGTTAAAAGAAAATTTTTCCCCGGTTATATTTTCGTGAAAATGAATGTAAATACGGATTCATGGCACTTGCTTAAGGCGACCCCTAAAGTTACCGGATTTGTAGGAGACCAGTTAAATCCTATGCCGGTCGACGAATCGGAAATGGAAAAGATAGTGGCTCAAATAACCGAAGGCGTTAAGAGGCCAAAAGCAAAGATAGAATTTTCCAAGGGGGACAGCGTTAAAATCACCGAAGGCCCGTTCTCCGGTTTTAACGGCGTAATTAACGAAATAAAACCTGATAAGAGCAAACTCGAAGTCCTTGTTTCCATATTCGGCAGGGCTACCCCGGTGGAATTAGACTTTACTCAAGTGGAGAGAAATTAACATTATTAACGGAAAATAAACAAGAGGACAAATATTATGGCGGTAAAAAAAATTCAGGCTATGGTAAAATTGCAAATCGTTGGAGGCAAAGCTAATCCGGCTCCGCCGGTCGGCCCCGCACTCGGCCAGCACGGCGTAAATATAATGGAGTTCTGCAAACAGTTCAACGAAAGAACTAAATCCCAGGAAGGAACGGTAATACCGGTCGTGCTAACGGTTTATGCAGACAGGTCATTCGATTTTATTTTAAAAACTCCGCCCGCATCCGTGATGCTTAAACAGGCGGCCGGCATAGAAAAAGGTTCTAAAGAGCCTAATAAAAATAAAGTTGCCGTCTTAAACAGGTCAAAAGTTATGGAAATAGCAAAAATTAAAATGCCCGACCTTAATGCAAACGAAATTGCTCCGGCAATGAAAATCATCGAAGGAACAGCGAGAAGCATGGGCATAGATATAACCGATTAAATATTAAAGGAGACGATACCGGTATGAAAAAAAGAGGAAAAAAATATATCGATGCATTAAAAAAAGCCGAAATTGAAAATAAGCATTTCGCATTGGAAGATGCATTAAAGATCGTGGTCGATTCCCATCACGTAAAATTCGATGAGTCGGTCGATGTTGCTATAAATCTAGGGATAGACGTTAAAAAAAACGACCAGCAGGTTAGAGGGTCGGTTTTACTGCCTCACGGAACAGGCAAAACGGTTAAGATTCTTGTTTTTGCAAAAGGAGAAAAAGAGCGGGAAGCGCTTGCCGCCGGAGCCGATTATGTCGGGCAGGAAGATATGATAACAAAAGTGCAGCAGGGGTTTATGGATTTTAACAGAGTCGTTGCTACGCCGGATATTATGGCAAGCGTAGGCAAACTCGGAAAAATACTGGGTCCCAGAGGTTTAATGCCTAATCCTAAAGTCGGCACCGTTACTTTTGACGTCGGCAAAATAGTAAAGGAGCTTAAAGAAGGCAAAATAGAATTTAAAGCGGAGAAAAACGGAATTTTGCAGGCTTCTATAGGCAAGGTTTCTTTCGGTTCGTCCAAGCTTAAAGAAAATTTAATAGCGCTTCTTGAAATCGTTAACAGATTAAAACCTGCTTCAAGCAAGGGCGTATATGTCAAAAAGGTTTCGTTATCTTCTACCATGGGCTTAGGCGTAAGCATAGATACTCTCAAATTAAGAAATAATTTGATATAAAAAATAATAAATAAAAATTTAATATCGTCAATGACGGCAGGTTTATAAATCCCGCCCAGACAAAAGAGCTTTATTGACCTGATTTTCTTTTAAATCGCTCTTGATTTTTTGTTGACGTATTAGAAAAAATTTAAAAGAAAGGAGGGGAGAAGAAAATTGAAAAAAGATAGGAAGAATCAAGAGATTGAATCTTTGAAACACAACCTTGAATCAAATCAGGCTGTTTTTATAAGCAGGTATCAAGGATTAACCGTGGAAAAATTCAGTCTTTTAAGAAGGCAAATGCGCGGTACCGGAGCTTTACTCAAAGTTTTTAAGAATACGTTGAGTAAAATCGCCTTTAAAAAGACTCATGCCGAACCGCTTTCGGAATTTTTGGACGGGCCTAATTTCTTAGTATTTACTAACGACCCGCTTGCGGCTTCAAAGGTGCTGTCGAAGTTTGCGCAGGAAAACTCGGACAACATCGAGATTAAAGCCGGCTATTATCAAACGATTCTTGATAAAGGCGCAATAGTTACGCTTGCTACATTGCCTTCCAAGGATGTCTTAATCGCGAGATTTATGTCTGTTATTAAATCGCCTGAAATCCGTTTGGTTTTCACCTTAAGGTCGCCTGTAATAAAATTAATCAGAACGCTTAAGGCCGTAGAAGCTGCAAAATCTGCCGCATAGGCCAAATTTAAATTAATCAAATAAGTTTTTAAACTTTTATTTTAATAATTATCGGAGGAAAAATAATGGCTATAACAAAAGAAGATGTTTTAGGCTACATAGAAAATGTTTCAATAATCGAATTGAACGAATTAATAAAAGCAATAGAAGAAAAATTCGGCGTCAAGGCCGACCAGTTTGCGATGGCGGCTCCTGCCGGAGGCGGTGCCGGGGCAGCAGCGGTACCTGCTCAAGCAGAAGAAAAAACGGAATTCGACGTTGTTCTTGCAAATGCCGGCGCAAATAAAATTCAGGTTATTAAAGTGGTCAGGGAGCTTACAAGTTTAGGATTAAAAGAAGCTAAAGATTTAGTCGACGGAGCTCCTAAACCTTTAAAAACGGGCGTCAATAAAGAAGATGCACAGAAAATGAAAGCAAAACTGGAAGAAGTCGGCGCTACCGTTGAAGTTAAATAAATTAAAATATAATTGTATTTAAGTTAGAAAAACGGGAGTTTAAATTTAAATGTCAAAAGCAAAATCGGAATTAAATATAGAAAGTAATAACCCTATAATTTTAAGAAAGAATTTTTCTAAAATCAAGAAGGTGATAAACAATCCAAATCTTCTTGAGGTTCAGAGAAAATCTTACGAGAGATTTTTGCAAAAAGATTTATCCCAGGATAAGAGGCTTAATAACGGACTCGAGGGAGTTTTCAAATCCGTCTTTCCTATAGAGGGGCTTAACAAAAATTTTTCTTTAGAATTTAAGGGCTATACTATCGGAGAGCCGAAATACAGCATATTCGAATGCAAACAGAAAGGGCTAACCTACAGCGCCTCCCTCAAGGTTCTTTTTGACCTTGTGACTTTCGAACCCAATATAAATCCGAATGATAACGATTCCCAAAGGGATATTAAAGATATTAAGGAACAGGAGATATATTTCGGCGAGATTCCTTTAATGACCCATAACGGTTCTTTTGTTATAAACGGAATTGAAAGAGTTATCGTAAGTCAGTTGCAAAGGTCTCCCGGAGTTTTTTACGACAGCGATAAAATAAGAAGTCATGCTCAGGGCAAGCCCTTTTATACCGCAAGAATTATACCGTATAGAGGTTCATGGCTCGATTTTGAATTTGACCAGAGAGACATGATTTTTGTCAGGATAGACAGGAAGAGAAAATTTCCCGCTACAATATTGCTTAAAGCGGTAGGATATTCTAAAGAAGATATTCTCGGAAGTTTTTATCAGGTGGAAACATTTAGAATAGAAGGCGGGAAATATTTTAGGAAAATGCCCAAAGATTTTCTTGTTTTCACAAGGGCATACGAAGATATAGCAAATCCTAAAACAGGCGAAGTTATAATCAAAAAAAATAGAAGGATTACGAAACATCTTATAAATAAACTTGAAGAAGCAGGAATTGAATTTCTGCCTTGCGACGAGTCGGATATTATCGGCAAATATCTTGCGGCGGATGTAATTATAGGCAAAGAAGTCGTTTCAAAGTCGGCGCATCCGGTAAACCAAGCCCTTTTAGAATCGTTTAACAGCATAGGCGTTAACGAATTTAAGGTCTATTTCATAGATAATATTAATGTTTCCTCGTCGGTTCTCGAGACGATTTTAGCGGATAAGGTTAATACTAAAGAAGAGGCCATTATAGATATTTATAAAAGGATGAGGCCTGGCGAACCGCCGAATCTTTCTTCGGCTACGGCTTATTTCGAGAATATGTTTTTTAACCCGGAAAGATATGACCTTTCAGAAGTCGGAAGACTTAAGATTAACAATAAATTAGGTCTCAATAAGAGTTTGAACGACAGAGTTTTATCTCCAGACGATATTCTTAACGTTTTAAAATATTTAATGGAGTTAAAGGACGGCAGGGGTTCGATCGACGATATAGACCACCTCGGCAACAGAAGAGTAAAATCGGTCGGAGAGCTTCTTGAAAATCAGTTCAGGATAGGACTCGTAAGAATGGAAAGGGCCATAAAAGAAAGAATGACCGCCCAAAAGCTTGACTCGCTTATGCCTAACGATTTGATAAATCCTAAGCCGGTTAATTCCTTGATGAAAGAGTTTTTCGGCAGGAGCCAGCTATCCCAATTTATGGACCAGACAAATCCGCTTTCCGAGGTTACGCACAAAAGGCGACTTTCAGCCCTGGGTCCTGGCGGCCTTACAAGAGAAAGGGCAGGATTTGAAGTTAGAGACGTTCATCCCACCCACTACGGAAGAATATGCCCGATAGAAACGCCCGAAGGGCCGAACATAGGACTTATAGCTTCTCTTTCTTCTTATGCGAGGGTCAATGAATACGGTTTTATCGAAACGCCTTATAGAAAGGTAAGGGTAACGGAAAACGGCGCCGAAGTGACGGACGAAGTCGATTTTTTAACGGCCATGGAAGAAGAAAAGTACGTAATAGCCCAGGCTAATGCCGAAATAGATAAAAGCGGTTATCTTAAACATGAATTGATTCCCGTAAGAAGAAGCGGAGAAACCGTAATGGTTTATCCTAACGAAGTAGATTATATAGACGTTTCCCCGATGCAGCTTGTGTCCGTTGCTACGTCCTTAATCCCTTTTCTGGAAAACGACGATGCCAACCGCGCTCTTATGGGTTCGAATATGCAAAGACAAGCCGTGCCTTTATTGATGCCTGATCCGCCTCTTATAGGAACCGGAATAGAGAAAATAGTAGCTAAAGATTCAGGAGTCTGCATAACGGCAAACCAAACCGGCACCGTCAGCTTTGTAGATTCCACTAAAATTATAGTGACCTCAGACGGCGCCGATTCAAGCGACGGCGACGGAATTAATTATGAATATGATCTTGTTAAATTTCAAAGATCTAATCAAAATACGTGTCTAAATCAAAGACCTTTAGTAAAGGCTGGACAAAAAGTAGTTTCCGGCCAGATAATTGCGGACGGAACTTCGACTAAAGACGGAGAATTAGCTCTCGGACATAATGTCCTCGTGGCGTTTATGCCATGGAACGGTTATAATTTTGAAGATTCTATATTAGTAAGCGAGAAATTATTGCACGAAGACGCTTTTACGTCCATTCATATTGAAGAGTTTGAAGTAGCATGCAGAGAAACAAAATCGGGCAAGGAAGAAATAACTTCCGATATTCCCAATATAAGCGAAGATGCCTTAAAGAATCTCGACGAGAACGGAATTATCAGGATAGGCGCCGAGGTTAAGGCTCAGGATATATTAGTCGGAAAAGTTACGCCAAAAGGCGAAACCGTTCTGACCCCTGAAGAAAAACTTCTAAGAGCTATATTCGGAGAAAAAGCCAAGGAAGTAAAAGACACGTCGTTAAGGGTGCCGCCCGGAGTTTCAGGCGTAGTCGTGGATATAAGAATCTTTTCCAGGAAAGGAATTGAAAAAGATTTCAGGGAAAAAGAAATAGAAGACAGTGAAGTTGCCGCTTTCATGAGGGAATTGGAAGAAAAACAGCAGTCTATTTTGAGTAATGCTCTCCATAAGATGAGGCACCTTATAATTAATAAAAAATGCGGAGCCAACATAACGTTATCTTCCGGACATAAGCCCGTTCATGTTAAAAAAGGCGACGTATTTAACGAGAATACTGTCTCAAAATTATCTAAAGAGGATATATTTAATATAGAATTTGAAGGAAATACAAAGAGCCTCTACGATAAATTAAAGAAAATAGACGATGAATCGATGGAAGACGCCGATTTATTAAAGTCTTATTACGAAGATAAAATAGAAAGGGTGCAGAGAGGCGACGAGCTTCCGCCCGGCGTTCTTAAGACCATAAAAGTCTATATTGCCATTAAAAGAAGGTTGTCGGTAGGCGATAAAATGGCCGGGAGACACGGCAATAAAGGCGTCGTTTCCAGAATACTGCCGGTTAACGATATGCCGTTCATGAAAGACGGAAGAATAGTAGATATGGTATTGAACCCGTTGGGCGTTCCGTCCAGAATGAACGTCGGTCAGGTACTGGAGGTACATTTAGGTTGGGCGGCGCATAATCTCGGCATTCAGATAAATAAAATTATAGAAGATAATTTCGGACCGGAAGCTATTAGGCGAAAGTTGCTTGAAATATTCGGCGAGCCTACGATGATTAATTTTATCAAAGGATTAAACGACGAAGAAATTATAGAATTCGCCAAAAAATATAAGAAAGGCGTTTATATGGCTACTCCGGTTTTTGACGGGGCCAAAGAAAACGATATAAAAAATTACCTTAAATTATCAGGAGTAGAAGAAACCGGACAGGTTACTCTATTCGACGGAAGAACGGGAGAGGCTTTCGACAGAAAGGTTACCGTCGGCATTATGTATATGCTGAAACTGCATCATTTAGTCGATGACAAGATACATGCAAGATCCACCGGCCCGTATTCCTTGGTTACCCAACAGCCTCTCGGCGGAAAGGCGCAGTTTGGAGGACAGAGGCTTGGAGAAATGGAGGTGTGGGCTATGGAAGCTTACGGCGCGGCGCATACTCTCCAGGAATTTCTTACCGTCAAGTCCGACGATTCGATAGGAAGGACGAGAATGTACGAAGCAATCGTAAAAGGCGATACCTCATTTAAAGTCGGATTGCCGGAATCGTTTAATGTTCTTATTAAAGAGTTACAAAGCCTTTGCCTTAACGTAGAGCTTTTAAAGGAGGGAGAAAATGTCGTTTGATGAAAATTTAGAAGAATATAATAATGATAAAGAAGGCGATGATACGCTTACCGTCAGCCTTGATGAAATTTCAGAGGATGAAGAAGATATAGAAGCCGCAGGAGAAAAAGAATTAGACCTTAAAAAGTTATTCGACGGCGCCGTTAAAGGCGATTTCTTTTTAAACGACCGCGAAGGAATTAAAGACCCGCTCAGTTTTAATTCGATAAAGCTCGGAATAGCTTCGCCGGATGCTATAAAAAAATGGTCTCACGGCGAAGTAAAGAAGCCCGAGACGATTAACTACAGGACGTTGAAACCTGAAAGAGACGGACTTTTTTGCGCGAGGATTTTTGGTCCTATTAAAGATTACGAGTGCAACTGCGGAAAATATAAGAGGATGAAGCATCGCGGCATCGTATGCGAAAAGTGCGGCGTCGAGGTCATTTCGTCAAAAGTTAGAAGGGAAAGGCTAGGGCATATCGAACTTGCTTCTCCGGTAGCCCATATATGGTTTTTTAAAAGCCTTCCGTCGAGAATCGGAAGTATTCTCGATATGACTCTTAAAGATATAGAAAGAATTCTTTATTTTGAAGCCTATGTGGTTCTTGAACCGGGGGACGCTTCAAAGCTGGGACTAAAATATAAAGATTTAATAAGCGAAGAGAATTATCAAAAAATTCAAAAAGAAGGCTATAGTTTTAAGGCAGGCATCGGAGCGGAAGCATTAAAAGAATTGCTTAAAAACATCGACCTCGAATCATTGTCTAAAAGCCTTAAAGAAGAAATAGCCGGACTGCCTAACGGGATTAAAAAGAAAAAACTGGCAAAACAGCTTAAACTTATCGAAGCGTTCAGGACGTCGGGAAATAAGCCTGAATGGATGGTTTTAGACGTTATTCCGGTTATTCCGCCTGATTTGCGTCCGTTAGTTCCTCTTGAAGGCGGAAGGTTTGCAAGCTCCGACCTGAACGATTTATATAGAAGGGTTATAAATAGGAATAATAGATTAAAGAAGTTAATGGAGCTTTCCGCGCCTGAGATTATTATTAAAAATGAAAAAAGAATGCTTCAGGAGGCGGTAGATGCGCTTTTCGACAACGGAAGACGCGGCAGGGTAATAATGGGGTCAAACAGAAGGCCGCTAAAATCCTTAAGCGATATGTTAAAAGGCAAGACCGGCAGATTCAGGCTCAATCTTCTCGGTAAAAGAGTAGATTATTCAGGAAGGTCGGTAATAGTGGTAGGCCCCGAATTAAAGCTACATCAATGCGGCCTTCCCAAAAAAATGGCCATAGAACTTTTTAAGCCCTTTATATTTAATAAGTTGCTGCAAAAAGGAGTTACCGATACACTTAAAACGACAAAAAAACTTGTAGATAAGGAAGCGCCTGAAGTTTTTGACGTGCTGGAAGAGGTCATTAAAGAACATCCCGTAATGCTAAACAGAGCTCCTACTTTACATAGACTAGGAATCCAGGCTTTTGAACCGATATTGGTGGAAGGGAAGGCGATACATCTTCATCCCCTTGTATGCGCGGCATTTAACGCGGATTTCGACGGAGACCAAATGGCGGTGCACGTTCCGCTTTCGATAGAGGCTCAGGTAGAAGCAAGAGTCCTTATGATGGCTACCAATAATATATTGTCGCCCGCAAGCGGCAAGCCTATTATAGTTCCGTCCCAGGATATAGTTTTAGGTTTATATTACATGACCCGCGAGATGCCCTACGTGAAAGGGGAGGATAAGATTTTTTCCGATCCCGATGAAGTTAAATTTGCCTACGATAACGGCCACGTCAGTCTGCACGCCCGTATAAAGGCCAGGATAAATAATAAAATAGAAACGACGACTGTAGGCAGGGTCATACTTTATGAAATAATTCCTGAAGAGATTCCTTTTGATTTAATAAATACCGTAATGTCTAAAAAAGAGATTACTAATTTAATCGACTATGCATTCAGGGTCTGCGGTCCGAAAAAAACCGTTATTCTTGCAGATAAACTAAAATCTATGGGTTATGAATATTCGACTAAATCCGGTATGTCCATATGTATAAGCGATATGGAGGTTCCTGCAGAAAAAAATAAAATTATTAAAGTTGCTACAAAAACCGTTGAAGAAATTGAAAACAGTTATAAAGAAGGTTTGATAACCAATGGAGAAAGATACAATAAAGTTGTAGATACTTGGGCTAACGCCACCGACGAGATAGGCGGAGTCATGATGAATAAATTGGGAACCCAGGAATATTCCGATGCAAATAAAAAGAAAAAAGTGCTCGGTAAAAGTTTTAATTCAATTTATATCATGGCCGATTCCGGTTCTAGAGGTTCCGAAACCCAAATCAGACAGCTTGCAGGAATGAGAGGATTAATGGCTAAGCCTTCCGGCGAAATTATTGAAACGCCGATAACCGCAAATTTCAGAGAAGGATTAACCGTGCTTCAATATTTTATATCTACGCACGGAGCAAGAAAAGGATTGGCTGATACAGCTTTAAAGACTGCTAATTCCGGTTATTTAACAAGAAGATTAGTCGACGTTTCTCAGGACAATATTATAACCGAAGAAGATTGCGGCGCTATGGACGGAATAGTCGTGTCCACCTTAGTTGAAAGCGGAGAAACAATAGAGCCTATAGAAGAAAGAATACTGGGAAGAGTTGCCCTGGAAGATATAATAGATCCGTTTACGGGCGAATTAATCGTTAAAGCAAATGAAGAAATTCAGGAATCCCATTCCGGTAAAATTGGAAACGCTCATATAGAAAGCGTTAAAATCCGGTCTGTATTAACCTGTAAAGCTAAGACCGGAGTTTGCGTAAAGTGTTACGGGAG
>JAKAKK010000037.1:0-3883 GCA_021813525.1 bacterium | reverse complement strand
AGCGGCAAAGTATCTTTTGGCCGTGATTTCAAAGGGAAAAGGCGTGTCGTTATAACTCCTCCTCACGGAGAACCAAGGGAATATCTTATTCCTAAAGGAAAATTAGTCAGCGTTCACGAGGGAGATTACGTAAACGCCGGCGAACCGTTGATGGACGGGTCGCCTAATCCCCATGATATATTAAAAGTTCTCGGCGAAAAAGAGCTTGCAAAGTTTCTGGTTGACGAAATTCAGGAAGTTTACAGACTTCAAGGCGTTAAGATAAACGACAAGCATATCGAAGTTATCGTTAAGCAAATGCTTAAAAACGTTAGAATCAAAAACTCCGGCGATTCGAGATTCCTCGAAGACGAAGTAATAGATAAAAACGCTTTTGATGCGGAAAACGAGAAAGTAATCAGGGAAGGCGGAGTTCCTGCTATTGCGGAGCCTGAATTAATGGGTATAACAAAAGCATCGCTGAGTACCGAAAGTTTTATCTCGGCGGCGTCTTTCCAAGAAACCACTAAGGTTTTAACCGAAGCCGCTATTCATTGTAAAATCGATAACTTAAAAGGACTAAAAGAGAACGTTATTATGGGAAGATTAATCCCCGCCGGAACCGGTTTTGAAAAATATTCCTATCTCGACGTCGATGTGATATAAAATATGCAAAAATATGTTGACAAAAAATTAATTAAATATTAAAATCTTAAATTCCACTAATTAGTTATAAAAATAAAATTGTTAAATAAAAGGTGAAAAAGGAGTAAAAGTGCCGACTATAAATCAGTTAATAAGAAATGCGAGGAAAAAAGTTGTAAAAAAGACATCTTCCCCTGCATTAAAAGGCTCGCCTCAAAAGAGAGGCGTCTGCGTCAGAGTTTACACGACAACGCCTAAGAAACCTAACTCCGCTCTTAGAAAAGTGGCAAGGGTAAAATTAACTAACGGAATGGAAGTAACTACTTACATTCCAGGGGAAGGACATAATTTGCAGGAACATTCCGTTGTGTTAATAAGGGGCGGAAGGGTAAAAGACTTGCCGGGCGTTAGGTATCACATAATAAGGGGAGCCCTTGACTGCGTCGGCGTTAACGGAAGGAAGCAGAGCAGGTCTAAGTACGGTACCAAAAGGGCTAAATAAAAAATAAAACAAAAATAAAAAGCATAAAAAAATAACGAGTTAAAGTAAGGAGCGGAAAATTGTCCCGGAGAAAAAGAGCTGTTAAAAGGGTCGTTGAAGGCGATCCAAAGTTCAATGATAAAGTAGTGCAAAAGTTTTTAAATAAACTTATGTACGATGGAAAGAAGAGCATAAGCGAAAAGATATTTTACGGTTCCCTTGACATCATTTCCGAAAAAACCAAAGACGACGGATTTAAGATTTTTAAGCAGGCTATTGAAAACGTAAAACCCGTTTTAGAAGTTAAAGCCAGAAGGATAGGCGGTTCAAACTATCAAGTTCCGGTAGAAGTTAGAGCCGACAGGAGATTATATTTGGCGATAAGATGGATTATCGGATATGCAAGGTCCAGGAACGAGAAATCCATGGAAGAAAACTTAGCGCTTGAGCTCTTAGATGCGGCAAACAATAGAGGCAGTTCAATTAAAAAGAAGGAGGATACTTTTAAAATGGCCGAAGCTAATAAAGCTTTTGCTCATTTTAAATGGTAAGGTGTTTATAAATGGCAGATAAAATATCCTTAGATAAGACCAGAAATATAGGCATAATGGCGCATATCGACGCCGGAAAAACTACGACTACAGAAAGAATACTGTATTATACGGGTGTTAATTATAAGATAGGCGAGGTGCACGAAGGAACTGCCACGATGGATTGGATGGAGCAGGAGCAGGAAAGAGGCATAACGATAACTTCTGCGGCAACGACTTGTTTCTGGAAAAATCATAGAATAAATATAATTGATACCCCCGGGCATGTCGATTTTACTATTGAAGTCGAAAGGTCTTTGAGAGTCTTAGACGGCGCAGTCGCGGTTTTTGACGGCGTAGCAGGCGTAGAACCGCAATCGGAGACCGTATGGAGGCAGGCCGATAAATATAAAGTGCCGAGGATTTGTTTCGTAAATAAAATGGATAGGACCGGCGCAAATTATTTCAGATGCGTCGATATGATAAGAACAAGGCTTAACGCCGTTCCCGTAGTAATGCAGATTCCGATGGGATTAGAGGAAAATTTTAAAGGCATTATCGATATAGCTAAAATGAAAGCCTATTTATACAAAGACGAAACTCTTGGCGCAGAATACGATATTATCGATATCCCCGAAGAATATAAAGCCGATTCTAAAAAATATCATGATGAATTTATTGAAAGAGCATGCGATTTTAACGATAGTTTAATGGAAAAATATTTAGCTGGCGAAGAAGTAGATGTCGAGTTGGCTAAAAAAGCCGTAAGGCAGGCCGCTTTAGAATTTAAAGTAGTTCCGGTTTTTTGCGGTTCAGCTTTTAAAAATAAAGGGGTTCAGCCTTTATTAGATGCGGTAGTGGACTATCTGCCTTCTCCTCTTGACGTTCCGCCTATGACCGGAATTAATCCTAAGACGGAAAAAGAAGAATTAAGGCGTCCATCCGACGACGAACCTTTTTCGGCTTTAGCTTTTAAGATAGCCTCGGATCCTTATACCGGACAGCTTACCTATATACGTGTTTATTCCGGAGTTCTTGCATCCGGTTCTTATGTATATAATTCGGTTAAGGACTCAAAGGAGAGAATCGGCAGGCTTTTAAAAATGCACGCTAATAAAAAAGAAGAAATTAAAGAAGTGCATGCGGGCGATATAGCGGCGGCCGTGGGATTAAGAAATACGACTACCGGAGATACCCTATGCGATGAATCGAGCATTATAGTTCTCGAATCTATGGAGTTTCCGGACCCGGTTATTTCGGTTGCGATAGAGCCTAAAACCAAAGCCGACCAGGAAAAATTAGGTTTATCCCTGCAAAAGCTGACCATAGAGGATCCTTCTTTTAAAGTTAAAACCGATTTGGAAACCGGACAGACGATAATTTCAGGAATGGGCGAACTCCACCTTGAAATAATAGTCGATAGATTGACCCGCGAATTTAAAGTTGACGCGAATGTGGGTAAACCGCAGGTTGCATATAAAGAAACGATTAATAAAAAAGTAGAATCCGAAGGAAAGTTTATACGACAATCAGGCGGAAGAGGACAATACGGACATGTATGGCTTGAAATAGAACCTCTCGGAAAAGGCGCAGGGTATGAATTCGTTAATAAAATTAAAGGCGGGGTTATTCCGCAGGAATATATACCTGCAATAAATAAAGGCGTCGCGGAGGCCTTAACGACCGGAGTTTTAGCAGGCTATCCGGTTGTCGATGTTAAAGTATCGGTATTCGACGGGTCGTTTCATGACGTCGATTCTTCCGAGATGGCTTTTAAAATCGCCGCTTCGATGGCGTTTAAAGACGGAGCAAAAAAAGCCAATCCCGCTCTCCTGGAACCTATAATGAAAGTAGAAGTTTTAGTTCCCGAAGAATTTATGGGCGACGTTATAGGAGACTTAAATTCAAGAAGGGGAAAGATTTTAAATTTAGAAGCCCGCGCCGGAATCCAGGCCATAAATGCAGAAGTTCCGCTGGCCCAGATGTTCGGTTATTCTACGGATTTAAGGTCAAAAACTCAAGGAAGGGCGAATTATACTATGGAATTTCTGAAATACGAACAGGTTCCGAAGGTTATATCCGAAGAAATTATAGCTAAATCGCAAGGTAAATAGATATTATTAGGAGGAATTAAATGTCCAAAGAGAAATTCGACAGATCTAAGCCGCATGTCAACATAGGAACCATAGGCCACGTTGACCACGGCAAAACAACTTTAACCGCGGCTATCACCAAGGTTCTTGCAAGA
>JAKAKK010000063.1 GCA_021813525.1 bacterium | reverse complement strand
GGAATGTTCAGCGCAAAAGACGCGGTCTTTGCTTCCATAAGCCCTATAAGCAGAGAGCCTACAAGTCCAGGGCCGGCGGTCGCCGATATCAAATTTACGTCTTTCAAATTTATGCCGGCTTCGGACAGGGCCAAGCCGAGAGCGGGCAGAGAAGCTTTAATATGGTTTCTCGAAGCGAGTTCCGGAACTACGCCGCCGTATATGCCGTGTATATAGTCCTGCGAATAAATTATATTAGATAGTATTTTTACGCCGTTTTCGCCTTTTAAAAGAACGGAGCAGGAAAAATCGTCGCAGCTGGATTCAAACGCTAAATTGATAATTCTGGTTCCGCTTGCTTTCATCTAATATCGGACCGGCCTGTATTTTTATTTTGAAAGCCCGTTAAGCGCCTGTTTTGAAAGTTCCGCGGCTTTTGTCCTTGGATAGTCTGAAATTACCTGCCGGAATAAAATAGAGGCGTCCGAAGGGTCGGAAACTTTTAAAAATCCGACGCCCTGCAGGTAAATAGCCATAGGAACATTCGGGTTTTTGGGATATATCTGCGAAAATTTGTGGAATTCCAATATCGAAACGGGATATTTTTTAAGGTTGAAATTTGCGGAAGCTTTATAAAACATGGCATCTGCCGTAAAATTAGACTGCGGATATTTATCTAAAAATTTACGGAAAGCGGTAACGGCGGAGGCAAAGTCCTTCTTGTTATAAATAGACAGCGCATTTTTAAAACTGGACTCCATCGAATTTTCCTTCTTAACGACGACGGATTTTACGCTTGTTTTTCCCGGCAAAACAGGTTCGGCTTTAGCGAGCTTTAATAATTTCACCAGTTCTTTATTGACCATTAAGCGGTATTCCCTGAATCTTTTCTGAAGAATATTAAGTTCGTGGGATTCTACCTCGTATCTGCCGTAAATATCCCTGATTTTAGCATTCAGGCTTGAAATTTCCACGCCGTTGTTTGCCGTATTTAACTGCATCTCATGCAGTTTTTTCTCCAAATATGCGTCGTTTTTGGATAATTCCGACGTCTGTTTATTCAATTTCTTTACCTGGACTTTTAAACGGTGTATTGAATCCGGTTCCATAGGGGCGCATCCCGCAAGAATCGACGAAACGAAAAATAATATAATAGAACTGAAGATAAAAACCTTAATAAATTTTTTATTGTTCCTATTCATAGCTTTTTCCGCCCCTGTTTTATATGACCGGTATAATTTATAATTTTAATTTATCATATAAATATAGATTTTTCAATAAGAAGACTTTAAAGTCCACTCCGCATCGTAATAATTCTGCATTTCGGGAAATATACGCGGCATAAGCCTCATCATTCCGCTTTCGTTGACGTCTATCATGTAAAGCTCCTGCCTTCCCGCAATTTCGGTATCGAACGTAATAATTCTGGAATCTCTGGTCCATGCCGGATGCTGAGCGCTGTACGGGGTATCGGTAACCTGCCTTTCGCCGGAACCGTCGGCGTTCATTATGCACACCTCTAAAGCGCCGTTTACGAAAGTCGTAAAAGCTATTTTTTTCCCGTCGGGCGACCAAGCCGGACTGGAATTATAACTGCTGTTGTTGTAAGTTATCCTGCGCTGTCCGCTTCCGTCCGAATTCATTATATAAATCTGCGGGCTTCCGCCGCGGCTGGATACGAACGCTATTCTGTTTCCGCCGGGAGAAAACGAAGCCGAAGTATTAATTCCGTCAGAAAAAGTCAACTGCTTTAGATTTCCGCCGTTTACGCCCACGGTGTAAAGTTCGGTGTTCAGATGGTCCGGCGTAAGCGCCACGGCTAACTTATCCCCCGTAGGCGACCATGCGACGAAATCCGCAGGACCGGGCAGGTTAAGCCTTTTCGTTCCGCCTGTTTTCAAGTTTTTTATAAAGACCGCCGGATTCCCGTCTTTAAAAGAAATATACGCGACTTTATTGCCGTGCGGAGAAGGGTAAGGAAAAATATTTATGGAGTCGTTGTTCGTAATTTTTTTAACCCTGTGCCCGCCGAAATCCATCACTAAAATATTTTTCGAACCGCCTTCTTCCCCGACGAAAAATACTCTCGTCGTAAACGGTCCTTTTATGCCGGTTAAAAATTTAAGTACGTCGTCGGCAAATTTGTTCGCGAGAAATCTGTACTGCCCGTCCATTCCTTCAAGTTTTTCCGAAAAAAGGAGATGCTTGGTATAAATGCTTATAAGATTCGCTTTCATTTTTATGATGCCGTTGGACGTTTTGTATTCGCCGGTTATGAGATACTGGGCATTCAAAACGCCCCAGTTCGAATAATCTATTTTTTCCGGACCTATCGGGGCATACTGCGGATTTTCAAGATACGAAAGGGGATTTACTATATGGAAATACCCTATGACCGAAAGGTCGTGCCTTATAACGCGCGCGGCATTTTTTTCGATTTTTTTATGCTGTCCGTATGCCGAAATATTTTTGAAATCCGGAACGGCTACCCTGATTTTTTTTATCCTCGCGGCGTAAATATTTATATAGACTTTTGCATTGGAATTTACCGGAAAAAAGACTGAAATGCCCGTTAAAACTAATGCAAATAAAAGCAGGTTAATTAATGTTTTTTTCATAGCCGTTATAATTATAAATTAAATTAATAAGAAATATCAAGGTCTGCTTTTGATTATTTCTCTTGGATTAAAGTTCATCAGCACTCCTTCGCCGGCATTGTTGGAATTTACGAACCGCATAAAGCCGGACGGAGGCGGCGGCAAAGGACTGGACAGCTTGACCGCTTCTACCGACTGGGAATCGAAGTACCCGTTTCCGGAAGATTTAACCAACCTGACGGCGTAAATGCGCCCCGATTTAGATATCTGAAAAGCCACTACCGATTTGTAATTCAAATATTTATTGAGCGATATATTAAAATTGGAAGTTATGGCCGAAACTATTTTATTCACGTAGCCCTGAAATCTGTGGACGTTGCCTCTTATTAAAGACTCGTTCAGTTTGCTGTATGCGCTATTCAGGCTCACCATATTATGGAGATGAGCGTAAACATTCGAATTTAAAGCCGGAACATAGGGGTGCGGCGGCGCGTATCTCCTGACCGGAACCTGTTTCTGCGCGGTCTTTTTCGGATAAACCATAGAGGACGGCGACTTAGCAAGGGGTATAGACAGAGGCTTTACGGATTTAACCGGAACGGGTCTGACTGCCGGATGTTCCTCGGCTTTAGGCCTGGGCGGATACAGTATGGATTTGACCGAAGCAAGAGGCCCCGGAACCCTGCTTACTACGCTTACCACGACTTTTGAGCCTATCGACTGAATTTCCGGCCTGTATCTTATAGAAAGATATATTATTAATCCGATTAGCAATATATGGAAAATGGCGGAATATATTAAATATACTCCTATGCCTTTATCGTTTTCGCTGAACATAAAGGTTTTACCTGCCCTTCCTGCCCGCCAAAACGGGGTTTGCCGTTACCATTCCTATTTTCGTAATTCCGGCGTTTTTGATTGCGGCCATAACCTGTATTACGTATCCGTAAGACAGCGACGAACTTGCCTTGAGAAATATCTGTTTATCATTTCTATGCTTATATATTGCCTCAAGTTTTTGGGTAAGGACCGGCAGTCCGACCCTGAATTTATTTATATATACGCTCCTGTCCGACCTTACCGCGACTACTATCGTTTTTTCCGGCGCTTTTAAGGCATGCGCCGCCGCGGAAGGCAGATGAACCCTTATGCCGTGGACTAATATCGGAGCGGTTACCATAAAAATGACTAAAAGTACGAGCATAACATCGACGAAAGGGGTAATATTTATTTCGGACATAAGCCTGTAGCTCGAAACGCCGCTTCTTTTATCTTCTTTATCGTCAAAAGGAGTGAACATAAAAATCCCCTATAAAATCTGCCTTTCTATTATAGTCATAAACTCGTAAGCAAAATCGACCATTTCGTTAACTATGACTCTTACTTTATTGGAATAATAGTTATAAGCTATAACTGCAGGTATAGCCGCAAAAAGACCCGCCGCCGTAGCGATAAGCGAATCGGCTATGCCGGGAGCGACTACGGCCAGCCCCGCCGTTCCGGCTCTCTGGATGCTTTCGAAGGAAGTCATAATGCCCCATACGGTTCCGAAAAGGCCTATAAAAGGTGCGGTAGAACCTACCGTGGCGAGGAACGGGAGAGAAATTTCCAGTTTTGCGATAGAAGAAAGCTGGGATTTTTTCAACGCCCTCTCGACGTACGAGAGATTTTCTTCGTTGTTTTCTTTATCGGCATGCTGCGCCCCGTCGGCGGATTTCTTTTTAATGTTCAGAAGTTCCTTATAAGTAACGTTAAACATGAACGCTATGGGACTGTAATCAAGGCTTTTAGCGGCGGTATAAACATAATCGAGCCTTTTAGATTCCCAAAAAAGGTCGAGAAATTCCTTGTCCTCTTTTCTTGCCCTGCCCAGATAACGCAGTTTGTAAAATATAATTGCCCACGATATTAAGGAAAAAACGAATAACAGCAGTAAAACTAATTTAACTACGATATTTGTAGTAAGAATATGCGACAGGATATTCATGGTTCCCCCCGCCGCAATGCCGCCTATAGCGCCGCCGCCCAAATTATCCAGCATTATTTATACTTATTCCTCCCGATTTTTATATGTTTTTAATATGCATAAGATTATAAAACTTTTTTATAAAAAAATCTATTGACAAAAAATTAATTACAATATATTGTATAGAAATACAAAATGTCATCTATATATTGTATATTGAATATTGCATATAATTAAATTTAGCTTTAGGAGGAGCCATGAAAAAACAAAATAACGCGCCTGCAGACCCGCTTGCCGAAAAATTTTCCGAAAATGCGGTTACCGTTTTAAAGAAAAGATATTTGGCCAAAGACGAAAAAGGCGAAATTATCGAAACTATAACCGGGCTGTTCAAAAGAGTCGCTGAAAACATATCGTCTGCCGATTTGAATTACGGCAAATCCGAAAAAGACGCCAAAGCGGCGGCAGGCAATTTTTTCGACGAGATGTCGTCCCTCCGCTTTCTTCCGAATTCCCCTACTTTAATGAATGCAGGCAGGCCGCTCCAGCAGCTTTCGGCGTGTTTCGTCCTTCCTATAGAAGACTCTATGGAATCCATATTCGAAACTATAAAACATACCGCCCTCATACATCAGAGCGGCGGCGGAACGGGGTTTTCTTTTTCGTCCTTAAGGCCTAAGAACGACACCGTCCATTCGACGAAAGGCGTTTCAAGCGGACCTGTTTCCTTTATGCAGGTATTTAACAGCGCCACCGAAGCGATTAAGCAGGGCGGGACGAGAAGAGGCGCAAATATGGGCATTTTAAGAATAGACCATCCGGATATAATAGATTTTATTACCTCTAAGAAGGACACTTCAAAACTTAACAATTTTAATATCTCCGTCGCAATAACCGAAGATTTTATGGAACATGCTTTAAAAAACGAAGATTATCCTTTAATAAATCCGAGAAATAACGAAATAGTAAAATATCTGAACGCCAAAGAAGTTTTTGATTTAATAGTCGAAACCGCATGGTCTAGCGGCGAACCCGGAATTATCTTTATCGACAGAATCAACAAGCTCAATCCTATACCTGAAGCCGGAAAAATCGAAGCGACCAACCCTTGCGGAGAGCAGCCTCTGGTCGCATACGAATCATGCAACTTAGGCTCTATTAACATCGGAAAATTCATAAAAGAATATAAAATAGAAAAAGACAAGCTTAATCTCGGCGGCGCGCTGAAAAAATTCGGGAATAATCCCGGCGAAATAATATCCGGTTATATAAATTCAATCGACTTCGACGCCCTAAGGAAGACCGTCCGCACCGCGGTCCATTTTTTAGACAACGTAATAGATAAAAATCATTATCCTATAGAAAAAATAAAAAGGATGACGCTTTCTAACAGGAAAATAGGACTTGGAATTATGGGATATGCCGATACGCTTATAAAACTGGGAATACCTTACGACAGCGAACTCGCGCTTAAAATTGCCGAAAGCATAATGGAATTCATAGATAAAGAATCAAAAATAAAATCCGAAGAGCTGGGCATAGAACGCGGAAGTTTTCCTAACTTCAAAGGCTCTCTCTGGGAGAAAAAAGGTTTCAAGGCTATGAGAAACGGCACGACTACCACCATAGCCCCTACCGGAACCATCAGCATAATAGGCGGCGCTTCTAGCGGCATAGAACCTTTATTTGCCTTAGCTTACGAAAGGCACGTATTAGACAAACAAACTTTAATAGAAATCGACAAAAACCTTAAAGGCGTTTTAGAGTCCATGGGGGTTTATTCCGCAAAATTAATAGATTATATAGTAAAAAACGGCAGTCTCGGAAAAACGTACGGTAAAGACGTTGCGGAATTACTGACTAAAGAAGAATATGAATATTTAAGCAGGATATTTATCACTTCCCATGATATTACCCCAAAATGGCACGTTATGACGCAGGCGGCTTTTCAAAAATTTACCGATAACGCCGTCAGTAAAACCGTTAACTTTCCTAATTCGGCAAAAAAAGAAGATATCAAAGAGGTTTATACGCTTGCTTACAACCTTAATCTAAAAGGAATTACCGTTTACAGGGACGGGTCGAGAGAGCAGGTCTTAACGTCCGGTTCTTCGGGAAGCGGCAGCGACGCGGCAAAAAAATATACGTGTCCGGTTTGCGGTTCATCCGTATCGGAACCTATCGATATAAAACCGATAATTGCTAAGAACGCCGCCGAAAATATAAAAAATAACAATTCCGATAAAAAAACCGGCAGTCAGATTGAACCGAGAAAGCGCCCGGATATGATACACGGAGTAACGGTTAAAACTACCACCGGATGCGGTCCTTTATACGTAACGATAAATTACGACGAAAACGGAAATCCTTTCGAGATATTTAATTCGATCGGAAAATCCGGCGGATGCGCGCAGTCTCAGACGGAGTCAACCGGCAGAATGGTAAGTTTGGCTTTGAGGTCGGGGATTGGGGCGGAAGAAATTATAAGCCAGCTCAAAGGAATAAGATGCAATATTCCTTACGGTTTCGGAGCCAATATTATATATTCGTGCGCCGACGCCATAGGCAAAGCTCTCGAAAAAAGCCTTAACGAAAATGCTACTGCGCAAAACGGGTCTGGAGAAAAAAAGGCTCCGAATTCTGCAGAAAAGGTGTCAGAATTTAATTCTGACACCTTTTCTGCAGACACCTTTTCTGCACATAATTCGACAATAAAAACCCGTCCCGTTCAAGGCAGAGGAGCCTGCCCCTCATGCGGCGGCTCCAATTTGAAACATGCGGAAGGCTGTACGGTATGTCTCGACTGCGGATACTCGGACTGCGGATGATGCGCAAAGGAAAAAGAAAACGGGATTGCTTGGCTGCGCTCGCAATTACAATATGAGTAATAAAAAAAGGTGTCAGAATTTAATTCTGACACCTTTTTTTAAAATTCTGACACCTTTTTTAGACACCTTTTCTACTTAATTATTTATTCTTAGTACGCCAGTCCGTATAAAATCATCTGCTTAAGGGACCCTTGAATTGAACCGGGCATACCCATATGGCTCATAAAAGCCATCATGCCTGCGTCGGCAAAATAATATTTCATTCTCCACATTTCTCCAAGTATGGAAACATCGGTATAATTTCCGTCCCTGTATATAAGTATTTCGACGGGATAAGAAGGGCTGTGGTCTATTCCGGGAAACTTATCCGAGGAAGTCGCCCTTGAACCGCTGTCGATTTCTATCGAATGTCTTTCGGTGGAACTTCTCGCGACTCCTATTTCTATAAAGCCTATGGACGGCTTTTCTATCTTGTAAACCAAACGCCATCCTCCGCTGTTATGCTCTACGCCTTTTAAAACTAAATCCGCTACGCCCAGCAGATTTGAATCGGTACTTCCGGAATAATTGGATATCTGGTCAACGCTTCCCGGAAACGAGCCTCCGCCGATTCCGCCAGGAAACCTGCCTGTTCTCATAGGACCGTACTGTTTGTTTGACGGCGTTCCGCCTACCGCTTCCCTTATGGCGCTTTTCAAATAGTTATTAACTTCTACGGCATAGCCAACATAAGAATTGCCGGAAAAAGTCCTCGCCAATGCCGGCAAATTTACCATGCTCACGACTACTCCCTGATTAGGCGTAGTATAAACGGCTACCCTTAAAGGCAGTCCGAAAGCGCCGAGAGGATAGTTTCCGTTATCTGCCATATATTTGTCGTAAACGGCATTAGTCGCGACTATTACCGTCGAATTATAAGAGTCTCCGGCCGGAAGAGCGGTATTAAACCTGCCTATAACCGTCCAATTATGGGCGTTCAAAGCGGTTTCTACTTTTTGCGCGACGGATGAAATGTTTCCCGGAACATTGACGGCAACCTTGGTAAACACTCCGTATTCGGCGGCAAACGCACTATCCGCGATTAAAAACGCCGATATAAACGCAAAAACTAAAAAAAACAAAAGTTTTAATTTAACCCCTTTCATAACTTTCCCTCCATTTTTTTTGTAAAACGTTAATTTGATAAACTAATATTTATCGTTTTAACATATTAAAATAAATAAATCAATTACTATTCTTAACTATTTTACATAAAAATATATATAATAATTAAGATATATTAATAACCTTATAATTAAATAAATCCGAGGATAATTTCCTTCCGGCAATTTTGGGGCTTTATTTGACGGACCGCATTTTTTCCATTATTCCCTGCTTTTCTTCTTTGGATAACTGCGTATCCGCCATATTGAACAGTATGCTTTCTTCCTTTTCTATATGTTCCGACAGAAGCCTGCCGAAAGAACCGCCTATTTCGATTATGGATTTAAAATCTCCTGCCGCCGGATAATTATTAATTTTTGCCTTAAATTCCGCGGAAAGTTCCCTGCTGTGCTTATGTTCGATTAGCATAACATGTATAGGGCCGGTTTCTATGCCGATATAATTTCCGAGAACGGGAAATAAAGCCTCTTCTTCTTTTTTAAAGTGCGTTTCCAGGTCTTTATCCATAAAAGAGGTTATCTCGTTCAACTGATTTATTAAATTATTTCTCAGTCCGCCTGACGAAACGAAATTTATTTTATTTAAATACCCTTCGAGATTGCTTAAAACCGCTCTTACCGCCTCATGTTCGCTCCTTAAAGCCGCAATAGGGTCGAGGCTTGCATCCATATCCATAATTTAGCTCCTTTTCTTTAAGTTTTTAATTTAATTTTACCATAAAATTATTTTTATAAATTATGATATAATTATTAAAAAATAATGCAATGCAAATATAAGCATTAGAAAAACGCGGACAACGAAGGGATGAGAAATGGCTGAAGTGCAGGGGTGCGAACTTCCGGAGGATTTATATTACGACGTAGAAAAAGACACGTGGGCAAAGCCGCTCGAAAACAATATCGTTATGCTCGGAATGACCGACGTAGCACAGACCCAGGCAGGAAAAATTCTGCACGTTACTTTTAAAAAAACGGGAAGCGTCGTCCAAAAAAGGGGAAACACCGCAACGATAGAAAGCGGAAAATGGGTCGGGCCTATTCCTTCGCCCGTATCTGGAGAAATAATCGAAGTCAACGAAGCTCTCCTTAAAGACCCTCTGCTTTTAAACGTGTCTCCTTATAAAGACGCATGGGTAAGCAAAGTTAAAGCATCCGATATAAGCGAATTAAACAGTCTGCTGACCGGAAAAGAAGCCGTCGAAAAATACAGGGAAAAAATAATCAAAGAGCAGATTCAATGTATGAGATGTTCGAGTCAGTAAGCCGGTAAGCCGGTAAAAAAAGTACTTATAAAACTTTTTCATATATATTTTTTATATGGACAACAAAAAACGCGACGTCGTTCTCCTGGTTTCTAAATGGTGCGCGGAGTGCGTTCCGGCGGATAACGCATGGAAAAGGCTCTATGAAGAACGGAAGGATTTTAATTACAGGTCGCTGGACGTTTCCGAGCCCGAAGGCAGGCGCATGTCTATCGAACTTTACATAAGAAGCGTTCCTTCGACGGTTATAAACGGAAAACTTTCTTTCGTCGGAATTCCCACTAAGGAAGAAGCCTCCGAACTGCTCGATTTATCGTAAGTATTATTTCTTCGAGAAGTTTTCCGACGGCATTCCTATGAAAAATCCCTGCGCGTAATCCACGCTCAGCTTCTTTAATTCGGATAAGACTTCTTCCGACTCTATGAATTCGGCGATGGTCTTAATACCCATTTCTTTGGCGATGGAAATAGAACTTACCACGACCGCCCTGTCCATTTTATCCTCGAAAATTCCCCTTATAAATTCGCCGTCTATTTTTAGAAAATCGATGGGGAACCTCTTTATATATAAAAACGAACTGAAACCGGAGCCGAAATCATCTACGGCAAATCTGAAGCCCTCGTATTTAAGATTAACCACGAACTTTTCGAGAAGGGTTATATTTTTTACGGTTTCCCTTTCGGTCAGCTCAAAAACTATTTTGGAAGTGTCTATATTGTATTTTAAAGACAAATGCTTTACCGTTTTTACGTAATCGGTTACTATTAAAGATTTGGGAGAAAGATTTATAAACATATCGTCCTTATACCCTTCTTCCTTAATTTTCTGAAAAGCCTTCTCCAACAGCATTAAATCAAGCTTATGGGCAACGCCTATATTCTCGGCTATTTCTATAAACTCTCCGGCCGAGATAACGCTCGGCAGTCCGCCTTTGATAGATTCCAATTTTATGCGCATTAAGAGCTCGTGCGCGATAACGCCGCCGGTGTTTAAATCTATTATGGGCTGGAAATAGGGAAGTATTATGTCCTGCTCTAAAGCGTTCAATACCATTTTGCTCTTTTCGGAAACTTCCTTATACACGGAAATAGCGTCTTCTTCCTTTGCGGCGTAAACGGTATCCTTTCCCATTTTTTTGGCTTTATACATCATGTTGTCCGCAAGCAGAAACAGGTCCTTTTCGTCCGACGCCGAATAAGGATATACCGCTATGCCTATCGAAACCGTCGCTCCTACCGATTTTTGCGTGTTGTGGTCCGTCAGCGAAAACTTTTTTATGCTTTCCCTTATTTTATTAGAAATCATATAAGCCTGTTCTTCTTTTGCCCCCGGAAGAATCATAACGAATTCGTCTCCTCCGTAGCGGGCTAAAATATCCTCGCTCCTTTTTTCTTTTTCGAGTATATCGGCAATCGCCTTAAGAAACTTGTCCCCGAAATTATGCCCATACATATCGTTAATCAGCTTAAAATTATCGAAATCGATAAAAACCAGGCCGAAAGTATTGCCGTTTCTCTTGGACCTTTCGACTTCGTAATGCAAAAACTCCATAAATACCCGCTGGTTATACAGACTCGTAAGCCCGTCTCTCGTGGCGTAATATTCAAGTTCTTTGGTATATTTATATATGGCTTTTATGGAGCCTATGACGTTCAAAAGGGTGGTCAGAACGGAGCTTATCACGAGTTCCCTGACCGTATCTATGGACTCCTCCGCCTGAATTCCGATACCGACGATACCTCCGATATGCGGGGTATCCAGAATCACTTTTTTTGTCTGGACAGATAAATCTTCTTCCGAAAGTTCGGGGAGCAATGAATTTTTATCGGCTATATTATGAAATATCTCGTGGCTTCCTATGCCCTGCACAAAAAAACTGTTCAGCCCGTTGTGGTATATGCTCTGGTAAATGAGCTTGTCGAATAATTTTTTAGTTTTTTCGGTCGGCTCTCCTTTCCAGAATACTTCTATTTCGATTAAATTTTCGTCCTGTATGAATATCGAAAAAACATTATAAACTTTGATGATATTGTTCATTTCTATCAGCAGGTTGAATACGTGCTCCTTCCAGTCTTTGACTACTTCGGAAGTAATAATAAACCTTTCTAATAGTTTTATTTCAAATTCGAGGACGTCTTTATCGACCGCTATATCCCTCAGCCTTGCGGAAAGGCCGCCGACCCCTTTATAAATCTGGTTAAATTCCTCAAACTTGAGGTCTATAAACTTTGTATCTAACGACTTTAAATCTTTTACGGTTTTTATATTCTCTACTTCTTTATTTATGCTTTCTATTCCGTGCTTTATAGAGCGCCTTAAAATAAAAGTTACGAAAACTCCGCCTGAAATGGGCAGAATAAAAATCAGAAATAAAATAAAAAAATAATAGCCTTTGAATTTATTGGTCAGGTTAGCGGTATTAAAAGAAACCTCTATGACGCCGTTTACGTCTCCCGCTTTTGCCATAGTGTGACATCTAAGGCACATAGATTTAGCGAGCAGGGGATATGCGTAAATTTCCTTTCCGTTTAACGTTTTATGGATTACGGATTTAGTTTCGAAAGCCTTTTTAACGACGCTGTTTTCCTTCGGCTGGGGAACCGGGCCGAACTGTTTTTTTACGATAGCGCCCCTGAATAGATAAACTCCTACCATTTTTTCGTTCCTTGAAGATTTTTTCAGCGCTCCGATAAAACCTTCGACCTGCTTTTCGTTCCATCCCCTCTTCATTATCTGGTACATCGTATTGAAGGTCTGGTCGGCGATATAGGAACTCGTAGTCGCAGCTCCGGCATTTATTATTTTATTTCCGAAATTATACAGAAGGTAAGCGGATATAACCGCGATAGCCACGCTCGTGGAAACCGCAATGCAGAGTATAAATTTATCTAATCTTCTAAAAAAGCGCGGAAGTTTCAACGCCATACATTATTTTATTTTTTTATTGAACAATAATTTATATTGTTATTATAACATAATAAGGCATAATTTTAATAAACTATATTGCTTACATTATATATTATCTTTTTTTATATATTTGTGACATTTGTCACTGCAATAAAATAACTATATGATAAAATGAATGGAGTCGGCAGTTTAATATAAATAAAATCTAACTAAAAAAGGAGTTTTTATTATGGATGCGAGTCATGACCCTCTTGAGGCTTTAAGGGCGGAACACGAAGAAATCAGGGATGTTTTAAATAAATTTGAAGGATATCTAAAAAAAGCGGCATCGGCCAAATCCGACGAAGACAGGAATAATTTAATAAACAGGTTAAGCGAAATAACCGCTTTTATGGATAAAGACCTTGAAATACACTTCAAAAGGGAAGAAGAAGCTCTTTTTCCCGTTCTCGGAAATTATATCGGCGTAGAAACCGGTCCTATAAACGTTATGCTTATAGAACATAATAACTGCAGGGACCTTTCGGCCGGTTTTAAAGTAAAAATTAACGGCTACCGGTCGGATAAGAATTATAAAGGGCTTGCAGATGCGGGAAATTCTTTGAGCCGGCTTCTGTCGGAACATGAAGACAAAGAAGACCATATTTTGTTTAATATGGCGCAGATGCATCTGACTCAGGACGAAAAGCGTAACATTATGGAAAAGATACTGTCTATCAATTAAATAGTTTAAAAATATAAATTAAAAAAAGAGGTAAAATCATGCAAAATATAGACGATTTAAAAAGAATCAAACTCGACGTCAGGGAAGACATTAAAAACGGAGCGGACCCTTTTAAAAAAATTATGGAAGCGGTTAATAAATTAAAAGACGGAGAAGCGCTGGATTTAATAAACAGCTTCGAACCTTTCCCGCTTTATTCGGTTTTAAAAAACAAAGGGTTCGAGCATATAACCGATAAAGTTGCGGAGGGATTCGAGATAATCTTTTTTAGGAGCAATGCGGAGGCAAAACCCGTCAAAGTTTCCGAAGAAGCCGGCGAAAATCAATTCGGCGACGAAGACCTAAAAAATCTTGCCCACAAGCAGAATATCGTCGAACTCGACGTAAGAGGGATGGAACCGCCTCAGCCTCTTCTTAAAATATTCTCTACGCTCGAAGGCTTGGGAGGCGATGCCGCCCTTCATATAATCCATGAAAGGAAGCCTATACATTTATACCCCAGATTAAAAGACGCCGGGTATAAATTCTTAACGGAAGAAACCGGCGACGACCTTTATACTATAAAGATTTGGAGATAATTAACCGGAACGCCGGTTAAAGGCAAATCAAGGGGACGGATTTCAAAAATAATGGCGTCGGATTTCAAATCTGACGCCATTATTTTAACACCGTTATTTATTACCAGCCCATAGAAAATATATGAAACAGAAGCAGTATAGACGCGGCAAAAAGAACCGCGGCGGCGAGCTGAATTAAATAAAATATCCACAAAATAGAACCTGCCAGAAACAGCGCGAATATTACGTATTCTAAATATTTAGTTTTTAAATCCGAAAACAGTTTTCCGTAAGCTCCTTTTTTTGCCTTTTCGAATACTTTAAGGCTTATCAAAAAAGGAAATATTTTATGCAGGAACCCGATGATTACCATTCCCGCAAAACCGAACAGTCCCAGAAAGCCGAATACGTAATATACGCCGTTTATACCGCCGAACATATTTAATTTTTCCTGCGGAACGGTAATTATAAACAGGCCGGCAAGCGTCGCAATTATAAGGAATAAGATGCCCGCAAACAGATAAAAAGTGGTAATGTCGAACTTTTTCTTGAGTCTTTTCAGCATAAGATTAAAAAATATATAGCAGTATAAAAGAATGCCCAATCCCAACAGCCACCCTCCGGCAAGGTTAAGATAAATATGCGCGGCCGACCCGTTTCCGAAAAACGAAGACGCGATTATCGCTAAGATGCCTGCGTTAACGGCGGTTAAATCGGTTTTCCAGTATAAATTATCCGGGGTTTTAGTCATATAAAACATGGGAAGCAGTCTGTATGAAACGGCTATAAAAAGCATGGCGGCAAAGCCTATAAACATAACATAAATATGGTCCTGCAATATATCGTAAAGATTGAGCCCTATTTTAAAATAAAACGATAAAGCCAGATATAATCCTATAGACAATCCGGCAAAAAGATACGAATAAGCAAAAGCGATTCCGGCGGAAGAATAATCCCACTTTTTTACCTTTTTCAAACTTAGAAGCACGTTTAAGTTATAAACCAAAACCGAAGCAAACAGAAGGACGCCGCCTGCCGCTATCATAGCGCCCGAAAGATAATGCATTCCGATAACGAACAGCAATAAAGAAATTACATATGCGTAATAAACTGGAAAAAAAAGCTTTTCGTAAGCTATTTTTACGCCGAGCGCCACCGGCAAAAGCATATAAGAAGCCCCCATAATTACCATAAGCAGGAATCCGAGCGTAAATACGTGCGTCAGGGCGATTATTTTATAATTCATAAAAAAATATTCGTTAAAACTTTTAGAATCCAAAAACATTAAAACAAAAAAAACCGGCAGGAAAATAAGCGCGGTTTTTATATGTTTCAGGGATATTTCGATTGAACTGTCTGTTGCGTTCATATGCTAACCGTCCTTTTTTATTGTTTATTATTTAATAACACAACTTACTGCTTGGGCTTAATGGGTAATGCGCGCGGACTTAAACTTGTTTAACGGGTTTTAAGTCTTTTTAGGGCTTCGGACTTTATCATCGAAGGATTCCACTCCGGCTCCCAAACGAAATTTACCGTTACGGCCTTAACGCCCGGAATGCTTTTTAAAGCCTCCTCGACCTCGTATTTTATAACGCTGCTTATTGGACAGCCCTTTGCCGTTAAAGTCATATCGAGGCGGACGGCGGCGTTTTCATTTAAATTTATTTTATATACCAGCCCCAAGTCAACTATATTTACTTCAAGCTCCGGGTCTATAATGCCTTTTAATTTTTCAAGGACATCGTTTTCGTTAAATTCTGCCATGATAAACTCCTATATTAAAATTTATAATCTTCCGTTTACTCCCTTTAATATAAAGTTTATCAAATTTAAAACTAAATTAAATTGACTTTAATCACAATTAAATAATAAAAGCTATAAAATTTCAAATCCTGTTTTATGTATTTATTAACCGGTTTTTCTGGATTTTTGCAGAAGTTCTATCACCTCGCCGTCCGTGGTCTGGCTGAAATCCTCGTAAAACTCTCCTACGGCGTAAAACTCTTCGGGAGCGCTTAAAACAACTACTTTATCGACCGTTTTTTTTAATTCCCTCAAGGTATCGGCGGCGATAACCGGAACGGCGACGATTATCTTTGCCGGCTTTTCTTCTTTAACGGCGTCTATGACTACCCTTACCGATGCGCCGGTAGCAATGCCGTCATCGACGATTATCGCGGTCTTTCCGCCGACACTTATCTTTTCTCCTTGATGCCTGTAAATTTTTTCCCTTTCTCTTATCTCTTTAAGCTTAATCTTCTCTATATATTCTAAATATCCTTCCGGTATATTAATGCGCGATATGAGAGACTCGTTGAGATAAACCTTCGGCGATTTCCCGTCAACTATCGCCCCTATGGCTAATTCTTCCTGGTTCGGAGCGCCTATCTTTCTTACCAG
>JAKAKK010000057.1 GCA_021813525.1 bacterium | reverse complement strand
CGTCTATATTCAGGATAAACAGGGATAAAATGCAGAGTTCTTTTATAGATATAAATAATTTCCTTCTTTTTTCCTTAAATAAAAGGATAACTTTAGACAGGATATTAATTCTTCTTCCGCATTGCTTGCAGCTCCATAACTGCAAGGCAAAGATTACAGACGATATTCATAACTGCCTTAACTGCGGAAAGTGCAATATAAAAGAGCTTGCGATATTGTCGGATAAAAAGGGAATATTTATAGCCGTGGCAACCGGCGGCACTCTTGCGAGAAGAGTCCTCGAAGAAAAAAGGCCTAAAGCGGTTATAGCCGTGGCATGCGAAAGAGATTTAAGTTCGGGAGTTATAGACAGTTTTCCGCTTCCGGTTTACGGGCTTCCGAACATCAGGCCCAACGGTCCATGCAGGGATACTCTAGTGGACGTATCGGCTTTAAGCGAACTTATAGAAAAGATTACCTCCGGGTCTTGACTAATAAATAGGGCTGAATGACCGATTCGCTCTCGCACCTGACGGTGCTCGTGAAGTTTCTTCGAAACTTTCCTGCCTGCTGCTAAATCTTTTTTCTGAGGTCGTTAATTCTTTTTGCCTTTCCCTGGCTTCTTTCCAAAGTTCTTGGCGGCACCGGGGTTATTTTGGCGCGTATTCCTATGAGCTCGTATATTTTGTGCGATATTTCGTTTGTTATTTCGCTAATTTTGCCGTCTCCCATTTTGAAAATTTCTTCTTTAGGTTCGATGACGATGTTTATTTTGTCGAGAAGGTTATCGGTATATAGCTCGATTAAATAAACAGGCTCCAAATATTCATGCCTGAACAGGACGGATTCAATCTGCGAAGGGAATATGTTTACGCCTTTTAAGATTATCATGTCGTCGGTTCTTCCTTTTATTTTATCCATTCTTACGAATGTCCTGCCGCAGGGGCATTTTCCGCGGGTAAGTTTAGTGATGTCTTTAGTCCTGAACCTTATAAGGGGCATAGCTTCCCTGTTTAGGCTCGTTATAACAAGCTCTCCAGTTTCGCCGTCTTTTAGAACTTCCCCGGTTTTCGGGTTTATTATTTCCGGAAGAAAGTTATCTTCGTTTATATGCAGTCCGTTTTTATAGACGCATTCAAATGCCACGCCCGGCCCCATAATTTCGCTTAATCCGTAAATGTCGTAAGCGTCGATATTCAAAGATTTTTCTATTGTTTTTCTAAGTTCGTCAGACCACGGTTCAGCCCCGAATATACCTTTTTTTAGTTTAAGTTTAGACCTGTCCGGTATATTTTTATTTATTTCCTCGGATAAAAACAATGCGTATGAGGGCGTGCAAAAAAGAACAGTCGCGCCAATATCCTGCATCATAGTCAACTGCCTTTCGGTAAAACCGGTTGACATTGGGATAATAGTCATGCCCAGCTTTTCGGCTCCGTAATGGAATCCTAATCCGCCCGTGAAAAGCCCGTATCCGTAAGCATTCTGTGCTATATCGCTTCCGCCTATACCCGCGGCGCAAAAAACCCTCGCCATAAGTTCAGACCAGATTTTTACGTCACGTTTAGTGTAGGCGGCTATAATAGGTTTTCCCGTAGTGCCCGAAGATGCGTGAATTCGGATTATATCGCTTAACGGACTGGAAAGCAATCCGAAAGGATAGTTGTTTACCAGGTCGGCTTTAGAGGTAAAGGGTAAATTTCTAATATCTTGCGCGGTTTTAATTTTTTCTATATCTTTAGGATTTTTTACGCCGGCTTCGGACAGCTTATTTTTTAAAAAACCGTCAGCCGCAAAAATCCGTTTCAGCGTTTTTTTAAGCCTTTCGGTTTGAAGCATTTCAAGCTCCGAAATGTCCATAGTTTCAAACTTTTTTTCAAAATATTTTATTTTCATTATTTTCGTAATAGTTTCTGCCTGTTAAAAATGCTTTAATATTCAGATCCGCCGTTTTCAGGGGGATGTTTTTTTCTATAACTTTTAACCATATTTCTTTTTTAATATCGGAAAAACCCGACAATATTCCTATTAAAATTATATTTGAAACTTTTATATTGCCTAAATCTAAGGCCATCCCTTTATCGTCTATAAGATGCAGGTATTTAAAATTTGTCCGCAATAAGCCTGCAACGCCTTCCTCGCCTATGATTCCGTTTCCAATTTTATCATTTTTGTCTTTTGGCGTCCACTGAGGAATTTTACCTCGATTAGACGATATTATTATCGTTTTTTCGTTTGCAAATGAACGTATATATCTTGCGGTTTCGTAAATATCGAAAGAAAGAATCGCCGTCGCTTCGTTTCCGGGTATAAGCGGAGAAAAGATTTTTTTTCCGTATCTGATATGGGTAGATACCGAGCCTCCTCTCTGAGACATGCCGTGCACTTCCGACGTTTTAATATCCTTGCCGCTTTCGAACGCGGCAAGGCTGATAATTTTACCCGCCAGAACCACTCCCTGGCCTCCAATGCCGCATATTAAAATATTTTGAATTAAATCGTCCATTTTGCCCGTTTTTATTTTTTTATTTGCATTTTTGTTTATATTATTTCTTTATTTCCCCGATAAAATTAAATATGCATATGTCTTTGCATATCGAACAGCCTATACACGAGGCATCTATAAACGGAATCCTTTTATCGCCCGAATGGCCGGAGGAGCGGGATGCTAAAATCGAAGGACACCCCGTCTGCATGCATAAATCGCAACCGAGGCATCCTTCAAGAACTTCGAACTTTTTTCCGCAGTCCAATTTTTGGGGATACAGGACGCACGGCCTGTTTGTGATAACCGCGTTTAAGTTTTCCGATTCGAGCGCTTTTTTTAAGACTTTAAATGTTTCGTTATAATCGTACGGGTCTATCGTATAAATTTCGCTTATTCCCATGCCCTCGATAATTTTTTTTATATCTATTTTACTTGAAACGGATTGGTTAAGAGATAAATTTTTACCGGTTCCGGGGTGGTCCTGTCCGCCGGTCATCGCGGTCGTCGCATTGTCTAAGATAATCGCCGTAAAACTAATATTATTATATTTAGCGTCTATAAGAGACGTAATGCCGGAATGGAAGAAAGTCGAGTCTCCCATTATTCCGGCTGTTTTTTTGGAGGAAGATTTCGTCAGGGACAGCCCCTGGGCCGCTCCGAATGCCAGACCCATAGATATGCAGGAATCCATGGCGC
>JAKAKK010000094.1 GCA_021813525.1 bacterium | reverse complement strand
TTTTCGCAAGTTTTTTAATTTCTTCGACGGTTTTTTCTTTTCCTTTTATGATTTCGTACTTAGGCTCGAACCCGTTTTTGATATCCACGCCGATAGAGCTTTTCGGCAGATTTTTTATATGCCCTACGGTGGCCTTAACGGTATAGCCTGACCCTAAGTATTTATTTATAGTATTTGCTTTAGACGGAGATTCGACGATAACAAGATTCTTCATATTTTTTTTATAATCCCTCCAGGGCGTCTTTCTATTTCGCAATTCATTTCAAGCATCGAAATCGCTTTTGCGGTCTCTTTTTCGTCCGCATTTAATTTAATATTGCTTAGTTTTAATAAATTGTCAATAGCAATATTTTCTTTTTCTAAACAATTTATTATAAACTGCTGGATTGCGTTATGTCGCCGGATATTATTCCCGCTCGTATTCTCACGGGATTTGACCGGAAAACCGGCAGTCGAACCGGAACGGCGCTCTCCGTCGAATATTTTTACTTTTTTGCCGGCATTTTGAAATTTTTTAATAAGGCCTGATAAAGAACTTTTTTGGGATAGATATAATACCGCGGCTTCTCGGGATAAATGAAAAGCAAGGCTGTTTCTTAAAGCAAAGCCGTATTTTGAATTTTTAGAAAATGGGTCCAATGCTGAAATATGCAAAAAACCGGGCGCAGTTTTATTTAAGTTTAAGGAGGTTAAATTTACCTGAGGGTTTGACGGCAGGACTATTAATAAAAAATTTCCCGAAAATTTTCGGATAAATTCTATCTCGGCTTCGCTGTTTGTGCCTGTGCAGATAAAATCGAATTTTGGATTGCCGCGGCCGTCGGAAAGATATAAATATAAATTATTTAAAATATCCGCGCCGGGCCTATAGATTTTTGCGCCTTCAAATCTTGACGACGTTAAAAAAATACCGCGGGCAGACCTTATTTTCGATTCTAAAATACCGCCGTCATCAAACAAATCGGCTTGGCCGTATATATGTAAAAATTGCGGCAAAGCCGGGTTAAGAGATTTCCTTCCGAAATAATTTATTAACCTGCTTGTTTTTACGGGTTTTATTTTAAATTTATGCAATAAATTAATTTCATTTTCCGTCTCGGTTTTAAATATTGCGTAAAAATCGTTATTTTCAAAATTATCTCCGGCAAGTTCGTTTTGGCTAAATGCCGCTTTTAAATAACCTTTGGATTTAGCTTTTAAAATAATCCTGTAATTAAAGTATAATCTATAATCTTCGATATCCATACGAATAATAATAAGATAAAATAAAAAAAAATAAAATAATTATTTTTTTAAATTAATTCCGATTGACTGTTGTAGCTATTAGTTGTATAAATAAAATATTGTTAACCTTAATTTTGAATTTATTGATATAAAAATAAAAATGAATTCTGCCAGAACGAAAATTTATTTTGCCGCAGTCGCCGCATTGTTTCTTTCCGTTTTCTTGTCCCCTTCGCCGTCCGCGGGAAAAACCGTTATAAGCAAAAACGGCCGGGACAAAGGCGGTGCGGTAAGAATCGCATTGGCGCTTCCGACCGGCGGGAGATTTGCGTTCTTTACGAAGCAGTTTATAAACGGACTTCTCCTCAGCCTTAATAAACAGGGCGGATTGAATATAAAATACTCGATAATCAACCTGCCGTCCGGCGCGGACGGCAGCAACGTCGGCCGAATGTTCGCTTCTTTGTCCAAAAAAAATACAAGCGCCGTGATAGGGCCTCTTTTTGAAGGACAGCTGAAATACTTTGCATCAGATTCGGTTAAATTTAAAATTCCCGTAATAACCCCTTCGCCCGTCATCGCCAAAGAAGATTTATCCCCCTTTGTTTTCAGCTACGGAATGACCTTAAGGCAGGAGATAAAAACGGAAATTAAATATGCCGCATATGCAGGCATAAGGTCCGTATCGGCGATATACCCGGACGGCGGATACGGTTTAAAAATTATGTCCTATATAAATTTATTTTCAAGAAAATACGGCGTAAATGTTATTAATTCTACCGGATACGCCGATAAAACGGTCGATTTTTTTTATAATTTTAACTCGATAGTCAAGTTTAACAATATCGGCAGTACGCACGTGTCTAAAGCGGAAAAGGCCCAGCTCGGCATTACTCCTTACAACCTTATGCACGGCATAACTAAGTCGAAGCCGGATATACCTTTTAACGGTCTTTTCGTTATCGGCAGTCCTTCCAAGCTCGAACTTATTTTAACCCAGCTCGCTTATTATAATATTACCGGATTTCCTATATTCGGGCTGAGCTCTTTGGATTCAAGACCTTTTATGGAAAAGTACGGATTTTATATGCAGAACGCAATTTTTCCGGACGGATTTTTCAAGCATGACGATAATAAAATCGTTAAGAAATTCGATTCCGAATATAAAGATACATACGGCGAAATGCCCAATATACTCAGCGCCGAGGGATACGATATCGGAGGGATAATAATTAAAGCGGCGGAGAAGGCGAACCGTTCCCGTCATGCCGCAGTTTCCGAAAGCCCGTATAATTATCTAAATTCGAATTATATGCGGCAGAAAAAAGCCGAAGGTTTTTCGGAAAACGGCGAAGGAATGCAATTTTACCGCGCCCTTCTAAAAGTTAAAACGTTTAAAGGGGTCTGCGGAATCAGCAAATTAACCGGCGGCAGATTTAAAAAGCCCCTTTATCTGTTTAAATATAAAAATAATAAAATTTATATACTCGAAAGCCCGTTTTAATTATAAAACCTGCTATGCGGATTTCAATATAAATTCTTTCAGAACTGCGGCGTTGTTGTTTATTTTGTCTTTAAGCCCGTATAATAAGGTTATATTTTTGCCTCCGGTTTTTAATAATCTTGATATTTCCGCAATCGAATTATCCGAATCCGGCTCGGCCGACGAATTATGCCTGCGGCCGTATTCCGAAAGTTCACGCAAATATTTTGCTTTAAATTCTTTAAAATCCATTGCCGCCTCATGAAACGACTTCCTCAATTCGTTAGAAGGGGCTATGTCTTTAAACCAGAAATCTATTTTCGCCTTTTCTTTGCTTATGCCTCTCGGCCATAACCTGTCCACTAATATTCTTATGCCGTCTTCATCGGACGGTTCGTCGTAAATTCTTTTTATATTCAGCATAATTTTTTACCTCCGGTATATTATATATGAATAAATTATATCTTAAAAAA
>JAKAKK010000015.1 GCA_021813525.1 bacterium | reverse complement strand
GTAAGATAAGGGACGTCGTATCTGCCTATGCTTCCGAGCCTTTTAAATTCCAGTCTTTGAATATCTACAAACTTGCCGGCATATTCGCGGCAAAGCTTTCTTTTTTCGCTTTTGGAAATCGAATCTTTAGACTTTAAGGTTTTATCTACGTTATGTTCGATAGGAAGCCCGTGGCAGTCCCACCCGGGGATAAAAGGCGCGTAATATCCCGACATAAGCTTAAAACGGACTATTATATCTTTTAATATTTTATTTAACGCGGTTCCTAAATGAATATGGCCGTTGGCATAGGGAGGGCCGTCGTGAAGTATAAAAGTTTTAGGCCTGTTTTTTGCCTTTTCTATTATGTTTTTATAAAGCCCGCTTTCTTCCCATTCCTTGAGGAATTTTTCCTCGGTGGCCTTTAAATTTGCCTTCATCGGAAAATCGGTTTTCGGAAGGTTCAAAGTATCTTTATATTCCATAATAGTCCCGTTTATTTAAGTTAGTTGCCGTTAATTTATTTATATTTTAGATTAAATTTTTATTTACGCAGTTCGTTAAATCTCCGTTATTTATCCACCCGTTTATATTTTGCGCGCATATGCGGGAAATATCGGTTATAGATTCGTATGTAGCGCCTCCTATGTGCGGTGTAGCTATAACGTTGAAATGAAATATTTCGTCGCTTACGTGAACCGGTTCTTCCCAAAATACGTCAAGACCGGCTCCCTTAATTTTGCCGCTTTTTAATCCTTTTATGAGGGAATCTTTATTGATTAAGCCCGCTCTTCCCACATTTACGATGCATGCGCCGGATTTCATCAAACCGACGGTTTCGTCGTTAATTAAATTTTCGGTATTCTTTTCCAAAGGAACGGCAAGTATAATATAATCTGCTAACGGGAGAATTTTTTTGAAATCGCCGTCAACCGTTCCGGCAAATTTAATTCCTAGCCTGTCCGCGTAACCGTCCTCCGGCTTACTGTGCTTAAGGCCGTAAATTTCGGAATTAAACGGCTTCAGCATCTTGATTATTTCCCGCCCTATTCCGCCGAGTCCCGCAATAGCGAATTTTTTACCGGAGATGCTGTTCCCCATCGGCTGATTGGCGATACCGTGACTGATTGAATTTACGCATCCGTTATAATCTCTTGCAAGCGCAAGAATAAAAAACAAAGACAATTCCGCAACCGAAACGGCGTTGTAAGTTCCCAGCGTAGGAACGTTAAATACTAAAATGCCCTTTTTTGAAGCATAATCTAAATCGACGTTTTCGTAACCTATGCCGAACTGCTGAACTAACTTGATGTTTCCGGAAGATAAAATATCTTCGCCTACCGGAATCCCGGCATTTACTATTAAAACCGAATCTTCGGATAAAAAATACGGGCGGTTTTGCGCCGCCGCTTTTATGTCCTCTAAAAAATCTTCTTTGCTTGTATAATGCGCGACATTATGGCCGCCGAGAAAAGGTTTTAGAATACCGAACATTTCTCTTGACCTTAATATTACGGCTATATTCATTTTCAATCGGTTATTAACTTTTCTTCAATGTTTGAGATTCGGGCGCTTTTGCATTAGCTGCGCCGTTTTTCAAGGATTTTCCCGATTTTTTTGCAACTTTTCCCGAAGTTTTTAAAGCAATTACGGTCTTGACCGTGGGCTGTGCGGTACTGCCTTTTAATGAGCCTTCCCCTTTGCACAGCTGGATTTTTTTAGAGTATGCATATTTATCCGGACAGATATATATATGGTTTTTTCCTTTAAAAACGTTTATTTTAGTGACAGGTAAAGCATTGTAGCCTTTTAAAGCGCCTTTTCCGACGCAAAGCTGTATTTTGGGGTTATACGAATATCCAAGCGGACAGTAAAACCTGGCAAAAGATGAACCGGCAAAAACGGGTATGATAACTGCAACGGCAAAAATCGACAATAAAGACTGAACTGCTAAAGATTTAAAGCTTTTCATAGATTAAATCCCCCCTGTTTTTAAATTAATTTTAAATATTATACCACCAAAGGTTTAATTTGTGAATATTTTTAAACGAAAATAACTATTATAAGGAGCCGTTATAGCTTACGAGCCCGGTTTGCGGATATATATAGAAGGTCAGCTGGGACGGCGAAGTTCCGAAAGATAAAGATACCGGCGCAGAGGCGTTATTGCCGTACGGCTGAAAAACGACGCCGCCTATAGATGGACAAGGATTGCCGTTGCCCTGAAACGTTCCGGGAGCGCCCTGCGAATTAAAAGCGATATAATCTGCCGCGAATCCCTGCCCCTGCACGCTGTAACTTATGCCGTAATTCATAGTTACGTAAAAATTATCGGCGGTTTGCGCAAGCGGATTTACAAGCGGCTGTATGGAAGAATTATTTGAATTGCCGTTGCAGGCGCATACAGCATAGCCCGAATAAGCCGCGCCGGAGTTTCCCAAAGCGCAGGAAGGGTTTGAGCCGGTTGCGGAAAATACGACCGCCGTATAAACAAAATGGCTCATGGCATAATTTTGGGCATATCTTACAGCGGATTGAAGCTGTCTCTCATACATGCCTCTATCGCTTGAAACGGCCGAATTCAGTCCGATAGTTCCGATAATCCCAAGAACTCCCAGAAGAATTATTACCATTAATATTTCGACTAAGGTAAAACCGCTTCTATCCATAATGTATTATATTTTTGCCGCTTTAGCTAATTGCAATTATAGGCGTGTTTTTAAATTATATCATTATTTCTTATTTTTTGGATATGCCGGGCGGCATATTGAAATTATAAGATAAATAGCATATACTTTATAGATAATGCGTATTAAATTAACCTAATCCATAAAAACCTTTAATATAACTATTTTAAAATGAAATTAATACATTCAGCTATAAGAACAAGCGATTTAAACAAGTCTATAAATTTTTACGTTAAAGTTTTCGGGTTTGAAATAAGGGAAAAACGTTACATAGAAGCCCATAAAACTACTTTGGTTTTCCTGAAAGACGCAGGCGCAAACTTCGAAATAGAACTTATCGCCGACGACAATCCCAAACCTCTTCCAGACTGCGAAAATTCTTTTGCCCATCTGGCGTTTCAAACCGATAACATCGACGAAGACGCAAAAAAAATAAAAGACTCCGGCATAAATTTTTTAAGGGAACCTTTCTATTCGTTGGACAAAAGCATGAAAATCGCTTTCCTTAACGACCCTAACGGCATTATGATAGAAATTATAGAATACCTGAAAAAATAAA
>JAKAKK010000088.1 GCA_021813525.1 bacterium | reverse complement strand
CTATGGGACTGGAAATAATATGGGAGGGAGAGCCTTTTTCTATAATTTTTCCGTCGTTGATTATATAGGCGCTGTTGCATATCCTTAAGGCCTCTCTTACATTATGGTCGGTTATCAGGATTCCTATGGAATCGTTTCTTAAATCCGTAAGAATATCCTGCATATCTTCGACGGCTATGGGGTCTATTCCCGAAAACGGCTCGTCCAGCAAAATGAACTTCGGAGAAAGTATGAGCGACCTCGCGACCTCCACCCTCCTCCTTTCCCCTCCGGATAAACTCATAACCGGAGACTTCCTGACCTTTTCAAGTCCGAATTTTTCCACTAATTCGTCGAGTCTGAGGTTCATTTCTTTAGTCGGTATTTTCAACAGCTCAAAAATAGCCGTAAGGTTCTGTTCCGTGGTAAGTTTTCTAAAAACGGAAGTTTCCTGCGGAAGATAGCCTATACCCAGCCTGGCTCTTTTATACATCGGCAGTCCCGTAATTTCGGCATCGTCTAAAAATATAGAGCCTCCGTCCGGCTTCAACATGCCTGAAATCATATTGAACGTAGTGGTCTTACCGGCGCCGTTAGGACCTAAAAGTCCGGTTATTTCGCCGGGTTTAATCTCAAGCGAAACGCCGTTAACTACCGCCCTTTTCTTAAATCTCTTTACTAAATCCAAAACTTTTATCATTTCTTATTTCTTCTCTTTCTTATTTTCGGCAGAAGGCTTTTGAACGGTTAAAGACTTGTTGGAATAAACTACGGCGTTGACTCTTTTTTTACCGCCTATAACGGTAGATATTCCGGTTTTAAAATTAATAATTATTTTTTTTCCGGCTATTTTATTTTTCCCTTCATACGCTACGGGGTTTTCGGTTATTACGGCAATCCTCGTTTTATCGTAGTAAACCGCCCTGCCGCCCGTAATATTGTCCTCCCCTTTAATGATGTGAACTTTCCCGGTTGCGATTAGCATTTTTATTTTATTTTTTTTTGTATATATAACCTTCAGCGCCGAAGATAAAATTTTTAGCCCGCCTTTGATTGCGACTACGTGTCCCGTAAATACGGCAATATTTTTTTTATTGTTTACCGTTAAAGAGTCAGATGTTATATTAGTTTTAGACTGGGGTCCGGCAGAGCAGTAGCCCTTACTCTGAAATAAAAAAGCTGAACATAAAAAAACGATTAAAATTAAAAAGTATGAATTTATTCTCACTTAGTCACCCCGCTCCCGTTATTAGATAAAAAATGAACGTTTTTTTGCAAGATAAAAATATTTTTTTTAACGTAGAAAATAAGTCCGCTTCCGGAAATAAAATAGTTTTTTCCTTTAATTTTCATATAATCCGGGGCTACGATTTTATCGTCTTTAGCAAAATAGTCGATTATGGCTGTTTCCATATATGCCCCTTTTGCGCTTTTTATTATAACGCCCCCCGAAATTATCACGTTCTTGGAAACCGAGTTTAATCTTCCGGATTTTCCGGTAATAATAAATGCCGGTTTTTTATTCTTTCCGTAAATATAGACCTTAACCGCATTCAATTTAATAATATTCTTTTTTTGAGAGCGGTAATTTAAACTGTCGGCAAATATTTCGTAGGCAAGCGCGCCTTTTTTAAAAAATTTATAATCTATTTTTTTCAGGCTTATATAGCCTTTAGATATTTTAAAGCCTAACAGTCCTTTATTGCCGTGCATATAATGCAGAAACAAAAAAAAACCCAGAACGGCTAAAAAGCCGAGTCCTAATACAAGGGAAGCCCTTCTTAAAATTTTACGGTCAAGCGGCATAATCTATAATTTATTTAAAAAATCGGCAAGAAGCCCTTTTTCCTGCAGAATCGTATCGCAGACCTCTCTTACGGCTCCGCATCCGCCGGCCTTAACCGTTACGATATCCGCACAAATCTTGACATATTCCGGCGCATTAGGAACGGTGGCGGAAACCGCGGCTAACTTTAAAAGTTCGATATCGACTATATCGTCTCCCATATAAAATAAATTTCTTACGCCGATATTGTATTCTTTTAACAGCGGTTTTAAAGCATTATATTTGTCTTTGCATCCTTCTATATAAAAATCGGCGCCGAGTTCTTTCGCCCTTACGGAGGCGGCATTACTCGTCCTTGCCGAAATCATACCTATTTTCAGCCCGAATTTTTTAGCCAACTTCATTCCTGCTCCGTCGTGCGCAAAAAATGTTTTCGTCTCGACTCCGTTTTCCGATAAATATATTTTTCCGTCGGTTAAAACGCCGTCAACATCGAAAACTAAAATTTCTATATCTTTAAAATTAAGTTTTTTCATATTATATTATCCCCGCTTTCACTATGTCGTGAATATGTATGACGCCTGCAGGCCTGTTATCGTTTTCGGATTCTACGGCAAAAAGCGAAGTAATTTTTAACTCTTCCATTTTTTGAAGAGCGGATGCGGCAAGAGCGTCTTTAAGAATAATTTTAGGATTCTTCGTCATAACGTCTCTTACCGGTTTATCTATGATATTGGCGGAATCGGTCAGCGCCCTCCTTAAATCTCCGTCCACCACTATGCCGCAAAGACGCATATTTTCGTCGATAACTCCGGTCAGCCCCAGTCTTTTAAAGTTCATTTCTATGATAGCGTCTTTTAATAAAGCGGAATCTTTTACCAAAGGAATTTCTTCCCCTTTATGCATTATATCGGCCACTTTTAGAAATTTCTTGCCTATAGAGCCGCCCGGATGAAGTTTCGCGAAATCCTCTTCGAGGAAGTTCCGCTCTTTTAAAAGGGAAACTGCGAGCGCGTCGCCTATCGCAAGCTGGACGGTAGTGCTGGCGGTAGGAGCCAAGTTGTAGGGACATGCCTCCTGAGCGACGGATACGTCGAAAAAATAATCCGACAACATGGAAAGCTGGGAGTTTTTATTTCCGGAAAACCCGATAATTTTAGCGCCTATGAGCTTTATAGCAGGCAGTATGGAAACTATTTCCTTAGTGTTTCCGCTGTTGGACAACACTATTACGGCATCGTCGGGAGATATTACTCCCAGGTCGCCGTGCGATGCCTCTGCCGGATGCATAAAAAAAGAAGGGGTTCCTGTGCTTGCAAGGGTGGAAGATATTTTTCTCGCAATAATGCCCGATTTGCCCATACCGGTTAATATTACCTTGCCTTTAATTGCGATAAGGCAATCGACCGTTTTTTCGAAATTTTCGTCGAGCCTGTTTATGAGGGCGGATATCGAATCGGCTTCTATCCTTAAAACATTTTCGGCGGTTTCCAATATATTATGTTTTTTCATATTTTACTGTATTTAGATATTTCGAGAATATTTTTTAAGTTATCTTTGAACGAGCTCAAATAAACGGAATTTGCGGAATCGCTCATAGCCTGCGGCGGGTTCGTATGCACCTCGAAAAACAAACCGTCCACGCCTACCGCCGCGGCGGCTCTAGCAAGCGGCATAACGTATTCCCTGTTTCCGGACGAAACCGCTCCCGAACCTCCCGGAAGCTGAACGCTGTGCGTAGCATCGAAAACTACGAGCGCTCCGGTTTCTTTCATTACCGGAAGAGACCTGAAATCAACCACGAGATTATTATAGCCGAAACTGACGCCTCTTTCCGTCAAAATTATTTTATCGTTGCCGGCAGACCTGATTTTTTCCGCGATAAATTTCGTATCCCACGGAGCCATAAACTGTCCTTTTTTTACGTTGATTATCTTCCCTGTTTTTGCGGCTTTTAAAAGCATATCCGTCTGGCGGCATAAAAAAGCCGGTATCTGGATGACGTCAAGAACGGATTTCGCCTTTTCTATCTCGTTTTCGCTATGCACGTCGCTTAAAACGGGAACGTTATATTTTGCCTTAATGCCGCTTAAGATTTTCAATCCTTTATCTATACCGGGACCCCTGAAAGAATTAACGGAGGTTCTGTTCGCTTTATCGTAAGAAGCTTTAAATATAAGATTGAATTTAAGCTCCTCCGAAAAACCTTTCAAGACTGAGGCAATATTTTCCGTAACCGCGGCATCCTCGATAACGCAGGGACCGGCAATAACGAAAGGATAGGCATCGTCAAATTTGAATTTTAGTATAGACGCTAAATCTTCTTTTTTAAAACAATTTATTTTTTCCATAATATTTATGCAGATTAGACGCTATACGGCAAAAGTTTTTCCCTTTTTATTTCCGGCTTTATTTTTATTTTTAGTTTTAACCTTGGCCTGAACGCCGATTAAAGCATTGGAATATCTTACCGCGGCCGCAATAAATTCTTTAAATAAAGGATGAGGATATAACGGCGAAGACTTAAATTCGGGGTGAAACTGGCATCCTATAAACCACGGATGGTCTTTCAACTCGCAAATCTCTATAAGCTTGTCGTCGGGGGATACTCCCGAAAAGACAAAGCCGGATGCTTTAAATTTTTCCCTGTACTTATTGTTGAATTCAAACCTGTGCCTGTGCCTTTCGCTTATAGAAATATTTCCGTCGTGATTAAGCTTTGCGCTGTTTTTCTTATCGGCGGAGTATTTTTTATTATTTTTATAATAAATTTGATATGCCAGAGTATTTTTCGAGATTATGCAGGGATATGCGCCGAGCCTCATAGTTCCGCCCATATTGCCTATGTCTTTCTGGTCGTCCATAATGCTTATTACCGGGTCGGGAGTAATTTCGTCGAACTCGTAGGAATTGGCTTCTTTCAGCCCCAGCACGTTTCTGGCATATTCTACCGTCATAAGCTGCATCCCGAGGCAGATTCCGAAATACGGAATATTGCCGGTTCTCGCATAATTAATAGCCTTCAGCATGCCGTTGATGCCCCTGGAGCCGAAACCTCCCGGAACCAAAATACCCGAACAGCCTTCTAACTCTTTAAGGCGTTCCTTCCAGTCGTCCCCTTCAAAATCTTCGGAATTTATATATTTTATGTTCACGCTGACGTTATTGGCAAGCCCTCCGTGAATAAGGCTTTCGTTAAGGCTTTTATACGACTCTTTAAGATTGACGTATTTTCCTACTACGGCTATGGTAACTAAATTTTTAAGCGTTTTTAACGTCTGCGATATATTCGTCCATGCGTTTAAATCCGGCGATTTTGCCCATATGTTCAAATATTCTATTATTTTGGAATCCAGCTTTTCTTCATGCAGGGAAAGAGGGACGTCGTAAATGCTTTCTTCGTCTTTGGCGGTAATAACCGCATCGGCTTCCACGTTGCAGAAAAGAGCTATTTTTTCCCTTATATCCTGCGGCAGGACCCTGTCCGCCCTGCATATTATAATGGAAGGCTCTATTCCTATAGCTCTCAGTTCTTTAACCGAGTGCTGGGTCGGTTTAGTTTTTAACTCGTCGGCGGTTTTTATAAACGGAACGAGAGTCAGATGGATATAAAGAACGTTGTCTTTCCCTTTGTCCAATTTAAACTGCCTTATGGCTTCGAGAAAAGGAAGGCTTTCGATATCGCCTACGGTTCCTCCTATTTCTATAATGGCTACGTCTTTTTCGTCGGACGCCTCTATTATCCTTTTTTTTATTTCGTCCGTTATATGAGGTATTACCTGAACCGTTTTTCCCAGATAGGAGCCTTTTCTTTCGTTGTTGATAACGGCATCGTAAACCTGGCCGCTTGTCAGGTTGTTCTTTTTAGTAAGGGAAAGCGAAGTAAATCTCTCGTAATGCCCCAGGTCGAGGTCGGTTTCGGCGCCGTCGTCGGTAACAAAAACCTCTCCGTGCTGAAACGGATTCATAGTTCCGGGGTCCACGTTAATATAAGGGTCCAGCTTCAACATGGTAATATTGAGCCCCCTTGCTTCCAGAAGCGCGCCTATAGAGGAAGCCGCTATGCCTTTTCCCAGGCTCGAAACGACTCCGCCCGTTATAAATATATACTTTGTCTTATTCATATTTATTTAACCCCAAAACATCCCTCATATCGTAAAATCCTTTATTTTTTCCGCTCAGCCATAGGGCGGCTTTTACCGCTCCCCTCGCAAAATTGTTTCTGGATATAGCTTTATGCGAAATTTCGATTACTTCTTCGTTTCCTGCAAATATTACCTTGTGTTCGCCTATTACATCTCCCGCCCTTACGGAAAAAATGCCTATTTCGTCTTTTTCCCTTTCTCCGACGTCTCCGCACCTGCCGTAAACCGCTTTTTCGGCAAGGTCTATATGCCTCTGTTTCGCGACAGCTCCGGCAAGCATTTTAGCCGTTCCGCTCGGAGCGTCTTTTTTCTTTTTATGGTGCGTTTCGATTATTTCGCAGTCGTAATTCTCCCCTAAATATTTGGAGGCGTCATAGACTATATTAAGCAAAACGTTAACTCCGAGGCTCATATTGCCGGACAACACTATGGGAATATGCTTTCCGTAACCTTCCACGGTTTTTAATTCGCTTTCGGAAAATCCGGTAGAGCCTATCACTATAGGAACGTTATAAAGGGCCGCTTCTTCGGCGTGTATTAAAGAAGCGCCTTTCGAGGTAAAATCTATTACGACTTTATTTTTAATGCCGGCGGTCGAATGAAGAGCCTCTTTTAAAGTCAAAAATTTATCCGGCGAGACTTTTCCGGATTCAATTTCGGATATTTCATACGAAGTATAATTTGAATCCACGCCGCCTATAAATAAGAGGCCGCCGTAATCGGGAATAACCGATATTATTGCTCCGCCCATCCTGCCTTTGCTTCCGCATATTATTATGCCCGTTTTTTCCATCACTGCAACACTCCGTATTCTTTTAAAGCGCTCTTTATTTTTTCGATATTTATGCCCGACGCTTCCGATAGAGGCAGCCTTATTTCATTTTCTATAAATCCCATTATGTTAAGAGCTTTTTTTACCGGAATCGGATTCGTTTCTATAAACATTGCGTGTATCAAAGGAAGCAGTTTAAAATTAAGCTTCCTTGCCGATTTCAAATCCCCCTTAAGCGCATAATCCGCCATAAGCGCCATATCCTTCGGCGCAACGTTGGAAACGGTAGAGATAACCCCGTGTCCGCCGACGGCTATTACCGGAAGGGTGAGAGCGTCGTCTCCGGAAAGAACGCAGAATTTTTCGGGAGCTTTTCTTAAAATAGCCGTAACCTGGTCCAAAGAGCCGCTTGCTTCTTTTATTCCGGCGACGTTATCTATTTCGGCGAGCCTCAGCACCGTTTCGGGAAGAATATTTACAGCCGTTCTGCCCGGAACGTTGTATAGAATTACCGGCATAGAACAATTAGCGGCGACGGTTTTAAAGTGCATAAAAAGCCCTTCCTGCGTAGGTTTGTTGTAATAAGGCGTAATCTGCAGATGTCCGTCGATTTTAAACTTCTCCGCGGATTTCGCAAGATGAACGGCTTCCACGGTGTTGTTGGAGCCGGTGCCGGCTATTACTTTAATTCTGCCTCCCGCGGCTTCGGCCGCAATTCTAATAACTTCTATATGCTCCTCGAAAGACAGAGTCGCGGATTCGCCCGTACTGCCGCAGGCAACTATTCCGGCGGCGCCGTTTTCTATCTGAAATTCTATTAATTTGCGAAGCGCTTTTTCGTCTATTCCGCCGTTTTTAAAAGGCGTAACTATTGCGGTAAACACTCCTTTAAACATATCCTACTCCATTAATTTTATTATAAATTATGATTTTTTATATATTAATCCTAATTATCCGGATTCCCGCTTTCGCGGGAATGACCTATTAAGGATTAATATAAATTTAGTATAGAGTAATTTCCTGTCATTCCCGCGAAAGCGGAAATCCAGAGTTACTAAGCTTTTCCATTTTGTGATAGCGCCCGAATTGAATTCCGGCACTATGTTATATTATAATTATAATCCGGTATAGTTTCTTTCGCTATTAAATCGTCGTATGTTTCCCGTATTCTAATTATATAAAATTTATCTTTATCTACAAGCACCTCTGCGACTCTCGGTCTCGAGTTGTAATTCGACGACATCGAAAAACCGTAGGCTCCTGCGCTGAATACCGCAAGCAAATCGCCTTCCTGAACGGAATTCATAACCCTGTCTTTTCCCAAAAAATCCGCCGATTCGCATATAGGGCCTACGACGTCGGATTTCGCGCGCGGACCGTCTCTTTTAATTACGGGAACGATTTCGTGATAGGCTTCGTATAAAGCCGGCCTTATTAAATCGTTCATGCCGCCGTCCACTATTATAAAATTTTTGCTGCCGGTATCTTTGTTATAGATTACTTTCGTAACAAATATTCCGGCGTTCCCGACAATAAGCCTTCCGGGTTCAAAAATTATCCGCCCTTCATAGCCTTTCAATATTTTCTTTATCGAATTCATATATGTAGAGGGGTGAGGCGGCATTTCATTTTCATACGTGATGCCGAGCCCCCCGCCTAAATCTAAATATTTTATATTAAATCCTTTAGCGGTAATTTTATCTAAAAGTTCTTTTATTATTTCTACCGCATCGTTAAAAGGCGCTATTTCGGTTAACTGGGAGCCTATATGGCAGTCAAGCCCTACGACGTCTATGTTGGACAGTTCCCCCGCCGTTTCGTATGCCGAAAGCGCATGTTTTATATTTATTCCGAATTTGTTTTTCTTAAGCCCGGTAGAAATATAAGGATGCGTTTTAGGGTCAACGTTGGGATTTATCCTGAAAGATACTCTTGCCTTAGCGTTAAGCCTGCCCGCAACTTTATCTATGAGAAAAACTTCCGGGAGGGATTCTACGTTAAACATAAGAATATCGGATTTAAGGGCAAATTCTATTTCGCCTTCGGTTTTTCCTACGCCGGAATAAACGACTTTATGGGCATCTACGCCCGCTTTAAGCGCCCTGAAGAGCTCTCCGCCGGAAACTATGTCGGCTCCCCATCCCATTTTAAATAAAAAATTAAGCACGGCTATATTGGAATTGGCCTTTACGCTGTAGCAGATTAAGGAATTTAAGACCTTGGAACTTTCGTTAAAAACGCTAAAATGCCTCCCGAGAGTCGCAAGCGAATACAGGTAAAAAGGCGTGCCGACTTCGGACGCGATTTGTTCAACGGGAACGTCTTCGCAATAAAGCTCGTTTTCTTTAAAAATAAAGTCGTTCATAGCTTATAATTTCCTTTCTATTATATAATTTGCTATATCCATTAAGCTCGTTTTATATTCTGAATCGGAAAATATTCCCAAACTTTCCTTTGCTTTTTCTACCGCGTCCTTTGCCTTTGAAATGGTGTAATTTATAGACCCGTAGCTTTTAACTAGCCCTAAAACCGTCTTAAGGTCTTTAACGGTAAGTTTTTTCTTATAAATTATTTTGGAAATAGTATCTTTCTCTTTTTTATCCGCCCTTTCCAATGCGTGTATAAGGGGAAGGGTAAGCTTGCCTTCTTTTAAATCGTTGCCTATAAACTTGCCGAATTCCTCGTCCGAAATATAATCCAGGGCATCGTCCATAAGCTGAAACGCAATGCCTATATTTAAACCGTAATCGTAAAGATTTTTTATGCAGTTATGGTCTTTACCGGCTATTATGGCTCCCGCCTGCGAAGCGCAGGCAAAAAGAACCGCCGTTTTCTTTATGATTATATCTAGATAGTCTTCTTCGGTAGTCTTGACGTCCGCGGTTTTTACAAGCTCTTTAACTTCCCCCTCCGCCATAAGCGTCGTGGCGTCGGAATATGCCTTTATAATTTCGGAGTCGTCGAGGGCAGATAAAATTTTAAAGGACTTGGCGAATAAATAGTCTCCTACGAGGACGGAGGCTTCGTTTCCGAAAACTATATTTGCCGACGACTTGCCCCTTCTTAAGGGAGCGTTATCGACTACATCGTCGTGCAGGAGGGTAGCCGTATGGATAAATTCTATAACGGCGGCTAACGGGATATGGCTGCCGCCTTTATATCCGCAAATCTTCGCGGATACTATGAGAAGTATGGGGCGTATCCTCTTTCCGCCGCTTGAAATTACATATTTTGCGACTTTATGGATTAACGGGGTTTCTGTTATAAGGTGGGTTTCAAACTGCTCTTCCACTCTTTTAAGTTCGTCTTCTATGTAGCTGAAAGAAATATTCCGCAAATTTTAATCTCTTTTTAAGGTTTATTAATTTATTTTATTTTAGTTAGACTAAATATTCAATAATTTTTTTTAACTTTGAAACGGGATGAAGGTTTATGCCGGAAACGCTCTTTAAATTTTTAACGTCGTTAAAATTAGACATAGGAAGCAGAACGTCGCCGAAACCCATATTCGCGGCTTCCTTTATTCTTGCTGCGGGATTGGCTACACCTCTTATTTCGCCGGTCAGGCCTACTTCTCCGAATGCCGTAAAATTGGAAGGCAGAGGCTTTTCCATATAGCTCGACGCCAGCGAAAGCGCAACGGGCAAATCTACCGCTGGTTCCTGTATGCTTATGCCTCCGAATATTTTAACGTAAATCTCCTTAGAAGAAAGTTTTATGCCTTCTTTCTTTTCTAAAACCGCCGAAATAATAGAGACCCTTCCGCCGTCTATGCCGAGGCATACCCTTTTTGGAACAGGCATATAAGAAGGAACGACGAGAGCCTGGACCTCCACGAGCATCGCCCTGGTACCTTCTAGGCACGGGGTAACGACAGAACCAGGCGAACCTTCCTGCCTTTCCGACGTAAAATACGCCGATGGATTTTTTACGCCTGTTAACCCGTTTTCCGACATTTCATAAATTCCGGCTTCGTCGGTAGAGCCGAACCTGTTTTTATAGCATCTTAAAATCCGGTACGAGTCTCTTTTGCCGGAATCGAAATATAAAACCGTATCTACTATATGCTCCAGCGTTTTAGGTCCGGCAAGACCGCCCTCTTTATTGACGTGGCATACAAGGAAAACCCCGCAGTTTTTCTTGAGGCATAATGAAGTTATCTCATGTGCCGTCTCCCTCAGTCCGTTGATGCTGCCGTATGCCGAGTCCGTTTGCGGAACGGTTATTCTTTGAATGGAGTCTATTATTATAAAACCGTATCCGCCGTTCTCTATGGAGTATAAAATTTCGTTTATATCGTTCATGGCCTGGAAAAACAACGCCTTAGACTCTATTTTGAGCCTTTTTGCCCTTAAAATAATCTGGTTTAAAGATTCTTCGGCAGATATATAGAGGGTTTTTATGCCGGCGGACGCAAGTTTTTCCGCAACCTGAAGCATAAGAGTCGATTTTCCTATTCCGGGTTCTCCGCCTATAAGGATACTCTGTCCGGCAACCAGTCCGGAACCGACCGATACGTCGAATTCTTTTATTCCCGTTGCAATTCTATCGAGAGGACCGTAATTTTGGGCATCAAGCGTCGTTACGGGCGGGGCTGACGGAAGTTTCTTTCCGAATTTTACGGCTTTAAGAGATTCTGCTTCCGCCGCAATCTCTTCCATAGTATTATAGCTGTGGCATTCAGGGCATCTTCCGACCCATTTTAAAGAAGCGGCGCCGCAATTTATACATTTATACATTTATATTTTCGGTTTTGGCTATAAAATCGAGTATATGCCGGTTTTTTTCGTCAAACGCCGTATCGAGAAATAGAGAAACTTCCTTTTCGCAGTTTTTCGTATCTATCGTAACGCCTTTATTTTTAACGACTATGACGTTGGCATCGAATCTTGTTCTTGAGCTTTTTATATATTCTTCGTCCGCCGCAAAAACCGCCCTTACGTTTTTAAATTTATTAAGCATAACGGTAATCGCTCCGCAATCTCCGGCTAATAAAGCAATGCCGAATTCCAGCCTGCGTTCTTCGAGCGCCTTGCCTAATTTTAAAGCCATTTTAAATATGTCTTTCGGCTGGTCTATTCTAGACGGTCCTATGTCGTATAAGCTTGTCCACTTAGTATCTAAATATATCCCGACTTTTTCCTTAAAGAAAAAACTTTCCTTATCGGAAAATATCCCGACTTTCAACGCTTTTTTTTCGGTTTTAAGAGAAGTATTTACCCAGTCTTTAAGCTGCATAGTTATCCCGCATATAAATATTTTACATTATCGGCCTCAATAAGACAAGTTATTTGGAACATACGCCGTTACTTATAATACTCATCGAACGACGGCCACAGGCGTTTTATATTTTCTTCTATGCCCGAGGCGTCTTTCATTAAAGGATATAATTCGGACCTTTTTTTAGCGGCATTAAAGAGAGGCTTTTTAAAAACGGATTCCAGCTCTTCCTTATAGTCTTCGAATAAATTTTGCGACGTCCTAACGCTTTCCGCGGCATAATCCCCAGCCATGCCCCCCGATATTACGGCGCTTAAAATACCCGCGCCGGTAACAGGATGCGTCAAGCCCGCCGCATCTCCGCATAAAGCGATATTGCGGTCGGTTATCTCATTTAAACCGGAAACGGGAACAAGCCCCGAAGTTTTTTCTATTATTTCCCGGCCTATAAGCCCGGCGTTTCTTATTTCGCTAAGGAATTTATCGAAAGATAAAGACAGCGGCAGAGCCGATGCCGGTTTTTCTATGCCTATGCCGACGTTCGCAAATTCGCCTTTCGGAAAAACCCAACCGTAACCGTAAGGAATATATGCCCTGAAATAACAGATTACGGAATCGAGTTTTTTTAAAAGGTCTGCTTTTATCTGAACCGCATAAATATAAGCGCTGTTTTTGGGACTAACGAACCCGTTTTTAGGGCCGGTTGCGGCGATTAAATAATCGTAATAAATTTCGTACAGTATTTTTTCTTTTGAGTTTAAAACTTCTATGCTGTTCTTTTGCCTGTTAATTTTATATACCCTTGCGGAAGTCAGCAATTTTGAACCGGCTTTAACCGCTTCGCCCGCAAGATGCAGGTCGAAAACCGCCCTGTTCAGCACATACCCTTTTCCGTCGAATCTGTAAATATTTTTACCGGCGTCTATATCCATAAACTTAATTTTTTGATTTACGGCAGAGGGGATATTGTTTAAATCTATATAGGAGTTAATATTTAACCCGACAAATTCCGCGCATTGAACGGGAATTCCGACGGTATCTCTTTTATCGATTAAAATATTGGGTATTCCTTTTTTTGACAGGGCTATCGCCGCCGTCGAACCTGCGGGACCGGCTCCTATAATGGCAACCTTGGTTTTCATAGAATATAAGGATATATAGCGGGGATTAAGTTATTTTGCGCCGAATATCCGGTATATCAATATTCTGTTGTTGTTAGTATCGGCAACCGCAAGATATTCGCCGTTTAAAGAAATAGATATATTGGATTCATGATTGAAATTATCCCTGCCCGTACCCGGAGTGCCGAAATTATAAGTTTTTATAACGTTGTAGCCGTTATCTAATTTAAATACCGTTAAAAGGCTTCTGCCGTAATTTGCCACGTAAAGATAACCGTTTTTATAGACGATGCCTACCGGATGATACAGCTGGTAACCGGCCTGTCCAGGGGTGCCGATAGACCCGATATAATCGAACTGCCTGTTATAAACCAATATTTTAGAGAGCTTGTAATCCGAAATATATATATATTTTTTAGAAAAAGCTATGCTGACCGGTTTTTTTAGCTCAACCGGCGAAACCGCCGGCGCGGGAGCGGAAGTTTGACTGCCGGCGGCGCTGCCACCCGCGGCATTCCCGCCGCTTGCGCCGTTATTAGAACTTTTACCGGCATTGCCGGCGGAATTCTGAGGAGAACCCCCGTTAGCTCCGTTCTGCGCAGGCGCATTAACCGCCGCGGAACCTTCCTGAATGGACGAACTGCCTTTTCTTTCGTAAAATTGACCGTTTTTTAAATATATCATTATGTCGTCGGAACCGGAATTGGCCGCATAAATTTTATCGTAGGCAAAACCTACGAATGTGGGCTGGAGCAACATTCTCTTAGGATTCTTTGAAATCCCGAATTCGGAAACAAAATTTCCGTCCGGTTTAAAAACCTGTATTCTCGAGTTGCCGGAATCTACGATATAAATTCTTTCGGGATTTCCGTAAGCGGCGGCAAACAGAGGAACCATAAATTCTCCGGTAGCTTTTCCCTCTATGCCCCACTGCCTTATGTACCCGCCTTTAATATTGAATTTTACAATTCTGGAATTGCCGGAATCCACCACATAAATGTTATTTCTCCTGCCGAACGCGACGCCGGCGGGACCTTTAAGATTGTCGGCAGAACCTACAATCCTTATTAATTTTAAGGAAAATGGCGCCTTTTTAAAATAAAGGCGGAATCTTTTCTGAAACAGAAGAACGGCAAGTATTATTATTATAATTATGCTTAATAAAAAAAACGCCTGATTCAGCTTTTCTTTTTTAATGGGTAAGGCCATATTTACGCCCTCCGATGTTTTATAAATATGATTATATAATTGGAATAAGCGGATTTTATACCGTAATAGCCTGCGCTTTTTATGCAAAACATATAATAGCCGTTTTTTAAATTATTACTATTTACATTATAAAAAAATTTACCATATTGCAAGCTAAATCTTTTTTTAAATTCCAAGTTTTGAAAAACAAAGGGCGTAGAAGAATCGCAGGAATATTTTATAGATTTTTTGTCTTTAAAATATTTCTTGTAAATTAAAAATCCTTTAATTTTATTTACGTTTTCGTTATATTTATAAACGATGCGCAAATAATTTTTCAGTTTTCCGGCGGATAAGATAACGGGCGGAGGAGGAGGGACGGCCTTGGGCGGCTGAGGATAACCTGTTTTTGCGCATCCCGATAAAGAAATAAGCGCCGCGAAAAGAATCAGCGCCGATAAAGCCGAAAAAATATAGCTCCTCGGATTATTTAAGCGCCGACAGCGATTTTTTATTATTTTCGATTTCTTTTTCATATTCTTTCAAGACCTTTTTAATTTCTTTAAAAGCGGTTCCTCCGGCTGTTTTTTTTGAATTTACGGAAGCTTCCGGATTAAAAATATCGAATATATCGCCTGCTATAAGGCCGGTTATTTTTTTATATTCCTTTAAAGACATAGTTGAAAGGGTTTTGCCCGCATTTTCGGCATAGCTGACGATTCTGCCTGCGATTTCATGGGATTTCCTGAAAGGCACTCCTTTTTTTACTAAGTAGGTAGCGACGTCTGTAGCGTAAATAGAGTCGTCTTTAAGTCCGGCCGCCATATTTTCTTTATTAAATTTTAACGTCCTTATTATTTCCTTAAATATCGATAAAGAGCTATAAACCGTATCAGCGCTTTCCATAACCGGCTTTTTATCTTCCTGCATATCCCTGTTGTAAGCGAGAGGCAGGGACTTCATCATTATAAAAAGAGACAAAAGATTTGAAATAACGCCTCCGGTCTTGCCTCTTATAAGCTCCAGGACGTCGGGGTTCTTTTTTTGCGGCATGATGCTCGAACCGGTGGTAAATTCGTCTTTTAATTTTATGAATCCGAATTCAAAACTGTTCCATATTATAAGCTCTTCGCAAAATCTGGAAAGGTGCAGGGCGGCCATGGAAAGCGCAAAGTTAAATTCCAGCGCGAAATCTCTATCGGAAACGCCGTCCATACTGTTTCGCGAAATGCTTCCGAACCCTAATGCGTCAGCCTCTAAGCGCCTGTCTATATCGAAATCTACTCCCGCAAGGGCTCCGCTGCCGAGAGTTAAAACGTCCGCGGTTTTGTAAGCATTCATTAGTTTTTCGAAATCCCGCGTAAACATCTCGTAATAAGCTAAAATATGATGGGCGAGAGATACCGGCTGGGCATGCTGAAAATGGGTATATCCGGGGATTATGGTTTCAATATTGGATTTTGCGGCCGCCGCCAGCTCTTCCCTCAGGTCGATTAACGCTTTTGCGATATGCTTTATGCGGTTTTTTACGTAAAGCCTGAAGTCCGCAGAAACCTGGTCGTTCCTCGACCTTCCGGTATGAAGTTTTGCTCCCGATTCCGGAACCAGTTCCGTTAATCTCTTTTCAACGTTCATATGAATGTCTTCATATTTTTTATTGAATTCGAATTTCCCGTTTTTTATCTCGGCTTTAATTTTTAAAAGAGCTTTTTCTACGTCCCTTTTTTCTTTCCCGGATACTATGCCGGCTTTTTCCAAGGCGTAAAGATGGGCGATAGAGCCGTCTATATCGAAATCAGCAAGTTTTTTGTCGATATCGAGCGATGCGGTAAAATCGGCGGTAATCTCCGATATATCTTCTTTAAAACGCCCTCTTACGAAATTATCGTGCGATATAATTTCCTTGTTTTTTTTGGGTTTCATATCTATCCTGCCTTGCCCGCCTTATTTCGACTTTTTTAATTTATAACGCAATGATTTTAAGCGAATAAAACCCGTCGCATCGTTCTGTGAATATGCCCCTTTGTCGTCCTCGAAAGTAACGATATTTTTAGAATAAAGACTGTTCTCGGATTTCCTGTACAAAACTTTCATGTTGCCCTTAAACAACTCCAGCCCTATTTTGCCGTTAACGGACGACTGGGTGCCGTCTATGAGGGCCTGAACCGCCTTCAACTCCGGGCTGAACCAGCTTCCTTCATATATTAATTTAGAGTATAGGGGCACGAGGCTGTTTTTAAGCTCTATTTCTTCGCCGGTCAGGGTAATAGATTCTATCAATCTATGGGCAAAACCTAAAACGGTTCCGGCGGGAGTTTCGTAAACCCCTCTCGATTTCATTCCGGTAATTCTCGTTTCTACTATATCCGCCCTGCCGATGCCGTTTCTGCCCGCGATTAAATTAAGCTCATCCACTATCCGAAGCGGCGGCATTTTTTTTCCGTCTAAAGACACGGGGTTTCCGTTTTTATATTCTATTTCTATCCGCTCCGGTTTATCCTTCGCTTTTTGCGGAGACGCCGTAATCTCGAACATGGATTCGTCCGGGGCGTTTTCTAAATCTTCCAGTATCCCGCCTTCGTAACTTATATGAAAAAGATTTTTATCGCTCGAATAAGGTTTTTCTTTAGTAACCGGAACCGGTATTCCGTTATCTTCCGCATATTTAATGAGCTCCGCTCTAGAGTTTATATCCCACTCCCGCCACGGGGCTATAACCTTTATGCCGGGATTTACCGCGGCATAGGCAAGCTCGAACCTTACCTGGTCGTTTCCTTTGCCGGTAGCGCCGTGGGCGACGTATTTTGCGCCTTTTTCCGCAGCTATTTCT
>JAKAKK010000008.1 GCA_021813525.1 bacterium | reverse complement strand
GAGGCCGGAATAAGCTTAAATCCACTCCGTCTTGCCCAGTATCATATCGGGCCGGAAAACATCGTAAAAATACTTAGGTCGTATCAGGGGCCTTTTTTTTCGGGAGTGTTGAACGAATATCATAAACAGTTCGTAGTTGCGACTACTCCGCGTCCGGCGGATATAAAAGCTCTGTCAAATCTTATGCTCCCGGTAAGGCATACTCTTCTCCCACTAAAAGCCTTAGGCACGGTAAACATAATATCTCCGCCTTTAATCCGCGAAGCGGCGGTAAGCGGTTACCGGCACGCGCTTCTTATCGATATTATGCCCGATTTAAATATAAATACGGTTAAAGTCGCCGGAAATATCGGCCGCCGCATTAAATCTTTAAACGGCCGCCTGCCGAAAGGCTTAAAAATAATCCCCGTCTATAATACCAGCCGGCTTATCCATTCTAACCTTAAAGACGTCTGGCTCGCGCTTATTCTGGGCGGTTTAATCGCATTGTTTATCGTTTACCTATTTTTAAAGCGGCTCGACGGCGCTCTTATAGCCCTCGCCGTGATACCCGTTTCGGTATCTTTAACGGTCGTTATTCTTAATGTTCTGGGCTTCGGCCTTAATATTATGACGCTCGGCGGATTAACCGCTTCTATAGGGGCTATGATAGACCATGCTATCGTAATAGTGGAAAGAGGTTTTCATAAGATGAAGGGAGAAACGGAAGGGAAAACCGATGCGGATGAATCGGCCCTCGAACGGGTCGGCAAAATACTTCCGCTTATGACCGCGGCGACAATTACGTCTTCGATAGTTTTTATACCTCTTATCTTTATACAAGGAACGCTCGGCATCCTTTTTAAACAGATGGCGCTTTCGATAGTTATCGCTCTTATAACGTCCCAGTTAACGGCTCTAACGCTTACGCCGATACTTACCGTCCTGCTTGCAAAAAGGAAAAAGGCCGCCGGTAAAATTTATAAGAAAAACGGCCTTAGAAAAATTTACGGTTATATGCTCATTAAAGGTATGCGGTCGCCGCGTCTTGCATTGCCGGTAATTTTTGCCTTGATAATTACGATTGCGTTTTCTCTGTTTTACCTGCGGACGGCTTTTCTGCCGAAATGGGATGAGGGGATTTTTGTAGTTCCGTTCAGGACTCCCGTGGGAAGCAGCGTCGCCGGCACCGAAAGAACAGGAAAATATCTTATGCGTATAGCTAAAGAAAACTCTAACGTAAAAAGGATTTCCTTAGTGGTAGGCAGAAGTTTGGACAACCCTTATTCGACGCCTAACAAAGGCGATTTAACGATAGTTTTAAGAAAAAACCGCACCGAAACTACCGAAAAAATAATGAGGAAACTTTATAATAAATTTCATAATGCGGCTCCGGACCTCATCGACCTTAATTTTCAACAGCTCATGGTAAACCGTCTCGGGTTTTTATCGGGCTCTCATGCGCCCTTAGAAGTCATGCTGTTCGGCAAAAGTTCCAATGAACTCAGAAAATACGGTAAAATTCTAGCAGGTAAATTAAGAAAAACCGGTAATTTCCAATACGTCAATTTTAAATCCCCTTCGGCAGGACCGGAAATAACCTTGACGCCGTCCGATTATGCCGCGGTTTACGGCATATCGCCGCCCGTTATAGCGGATAAAGTCAAAAGACTCCTGTGGGGACAAAAAGCCGGCTTTTTGCTGTACGGAGAACAGGTACTGCCAGTGCGCGTCTTTATTAAAAAGAAATCCGCCTCGGTGTCCGAGCTAAAAAACTGGCCTTTTACCCTTAAAAACGGAACGCATACGAGATTAGATTATATTTCTAAAATACGCATCAAAAAAGCCGTTCCTTTTATAACCCACCAGAATATGGCTCCGTATGCCTATATCTTCATTCAGCCGGTAAAAGGCGAAGGCCTTTCGGCTGGAGCGGCTAAAGCCCGCTCGATTATCAACTCTATGCATCTTCCGCCGTCTGTTACCGCCTCTATCGGGGGATACTATCATTCGCAGGTAAAGAGCTTTAAGCAGATGGCTGTTATGCTTACGTTTGCGCTTATCCTTATATTCGTCTTTTTCGGTTTCCAGTTTGCGAGCCAGCGCGCGGCAATAGCATCTATGACGGCTATTGCGCTGTCGGGAGCCGGGGCGCTTGCCGCTCTTTTAATAACGGGCATAGAACTCGACAGCACGGCATTTCTAGGCATTCTTTTAGTTTTTGCTATTTCCACGAATAACGCGATTCTTATATTCGCAAGGTCGAGACAGCTCAGCGGCGCCGTTAACTCGTTCCCAAGCCCCTCTTCGGTTTTCCTTGCCGCCAGAGAACGCCTTCGTCCGATACTGATGACTATGCTTGCGGACGTTTTCGGTTTTCTGCCGCTGGCTATAGGTATAGGAAGAGGCACCGACCTCCTGAAACCCCTTTCCGTTGCTGTTATGGGCGGCTTATTAATATCAGTTTTTATGTCTCTGTGGCTCGCTCCCGTTATATACGCCGGACTTTTTAGTAACCGTAGCGCCGGAATTAAATTCCTGCGCAACCGCAAATTGAACTAAACAATTTCATTCTTTGCGGTTTCTCCTTAATCCCCATAAAAATTTTATTTTACAAAACCTGTAAAATTATGCTATTATAAGCTGATATTTATTATTTTAAATAAAAATTCAAAATTTCAATAATGAATAAGTACTTGCAGGTTATTTTTATTTTCCTTTCTTTTCTCAGTATTTCATTATCTGTCGGTATGCATGATTTGAATTATCTTTGTAATATATCTTCCGTCAGTAATTACCGCAGCAAAATATATAGCGGCAAAACATTATTTATACAAAATTTTAGCAATATTTTAACAATTAAAAAATCGCCTTCTATTCTATTAAGTTCCCATAATCTTTCTTTAAAGCGTACCAGATTTGCTAATTGTTTGGAATGCCAAAATATTCCTGCATTTTTGTTTAATATTGACGGATATTTTCTTATAATTTTTATATTTGCAATGCTTTATATTTTTCTTCAAACATTATTTATATTTCCTATCGTTCATCCTCCAAAATTTTCTTACCGCCATTTTACTTTATTAACCTAATTTAAATCTGATAGAACTTTGGACTGCGCTTTTGTAGAACTTCCGCCGAGTTTTTTAGGCTATTACTTTAAAAAATATAATAAATAATAATTAAAATACAATTTGGAGGTAACTTATATATGCATTCTTTTTTTACGCCCAACGTATCATTTTTAGTAGCATTTCTCGCGGGATTGTTTTCTTTCATAAGCCCCTGCGTGTTTCCTTTAATACCTTCTTATTTATCGTATATATCCGGCTTGTCTATGGACGAACTTA
>JAKAKK010000002.1 GCA_021813525.1 bacterium | reverse complement strand
CAGCATGTGGATGCTTTTACCTTAAGCCTTTTAAATGCCCTCGCAACGTTTATGCCGTTTCCGCCCGGATCGAACCTTGTTTCGAAGGAATGTATTTTTTCGTCGTCAACCAATTTTTGGACTTTATAAGTAACGTCTAATGCAGGATTAAGCGATAATACAGCAATATTAGCCAAAGGCGGCTCCTTAATAATTTTTTATTTTTTAATTATATCAAATAAATTTAATAATAAAAATATATTGACATTCATATATATTTATTTTAATATATAATTATTGGCATATGCTAATAATTAAATTTATATTATATCAATATGAGACCTTATAAGTGCAGGAAAGTCGAACAAGAACCGGAAATAAAGTTTTTCAAGCCCAATGGAATTCCGGCTAAATTATTGAAAAAAATCGTTTTAACGGTTGACGAATTTGAAGCGGTCAGGCTTGCCGATTTAAACGGCTTATATCATGAAGAAGCGGCAGAAAAAATGAATATATCGCGGCAGACGTTCGGCAATATAATATCGTCAGCCAGATACAAAATTGCAGATTGTTTGGTTAACGCTAAAGCTTTAAAAATAGAAGGAGGTGAGATAGAGATGAAACGGAACTTTTTTTGTTCGGGCTGTAAAAATACCTGGGATGAACCTTTTGGAACAGGCAGGCCGGAAAAATGCCCTAAATGCGGCGATAAAAACTTTCGCAGGATTAATAACCGAAACGAAGGATGCGGGCGCGGCAGAAAAGGACGCGGCTGTTCTAATGGCGGTTGATAAAAATACTTAAATTTAATTAGTAAATTTTAAACAAGGAGATAAAATATGAAATTATGTATTCCAACGGTTAATTTCGAAGCTCAAAAGATAAGCAGGCATTTCGGAAGCGCTCCGTATTTTTTTATATACGATACGGAAACCGGAGTTTCGGAAGTGATTGCAAATTCAAATAAAAATCACGAGCACAATATGTGCAACCCGGTAGGCGCGATAGCCGGAAAAAATGTCGATGCGGTTGTTTGTTTCGGCATAGGAGAAGGGGCTATCAGGAATCTGGAACGAAACGATATAAAGGTTTACAAGACCGATAAAAGTTTAATTTCCGATATACTTGAGGACAGCAAAAAAAATAACTTCTCGACTTTTGAATACGGGCATACCTGTTCATCCCACGATAGACATCATAACGCGGGTTGTTCGCATTAACGGAAAATATATGCCGATATAAATGTTTCACGTGAAACATTTATATCGGCATAATTAAGAAATCTTTAAAACTTTAGCGCCTAAAATATTTTTATTTTTAATTTCTGTTAACGCTGTATTCGCTTCATTTAATCCATAAAGTTGAAATTCGGGTTTTATATTATACTTTGACGCTGTTTGCAAGACTTCCTCAATATCGGCAAACGTAACGTTTGCCACCGACTTTATCTCTTTTTCCATCCATAAATCCCTGGAATAATCGATATTTATAAGATAATCTTTATCGAAGTCTTCCTTTCTTATATTGTTTATAACAAGCCGTCCGCCGGGTCTTATATTTTTCATAACTTCCGCTGCGGGCATCCAGACCGGCGTAGTATCTATAACAGAATGTAATTTTTCCGGCGGAATCTCCTTAATATCTCCGCTCCAGTTCGCACCAAGCCGCAAAGCATGTTTTCTTTCGTTTTCAGACCTTGCAAAAACAAACAATTTTATATTCGGAAAAACCGCTTGAGCTATCTTTAAAACTAAATGGTTAGAAGCTCCGAATCCAAGAAAACCTAAATTCATTCCGTTTTTAATTCCGGATAATTTTAAAGCCCTATATCCTACGGCGCCGGCGCATAAAAGGGGTGAAGCCTCTTCGTCCGTAAAATTTTCCGGTATAATTGCGGCATAGTTCTCGTTTATTTTCGTATATTCCGCATAACCGCCGTTCACGTCTTTACCCGTAGCGACAAAATCGGCGCATAAGTTTTCCAGCCCGCTTTTGCAATATTCGCATTTACCGCAGGCTGAATTAATCCAGCCTATCCCTACCCTGTCCCCTATTCTGAGCCTATTTACTTCACTGCCCGTCTCTATAACTTTACCTACTATTTGATGCCCGGGAATAACCGGAAGATTAATAGGACGTATTCTCCCTTCGATTTCATCCAATTCGGTGTGGCATACGGCGCAGGCGCTTATCTTAATCAACGTTTCATTTTTATTAATTTTCGGGATTTCGGTTTCTACCTCAGATAAAGGCGTTTTATTTGTTTTTAAATCCGATATTTTCGTTAACATCATCGATTTCATAGCAATATTCAAACCTTTAATTAATTTCGCATCAGTAATATATATTTAATTATCATATAATTTTAATTTGTCAAATTAACATATTCAATAATTAAAATCCGATATATTTTGGAACATGCGGTAGATAATCTAAAAATATGTCGTTTATCGTTTTCATTTATTCTCCGCAATTTAATATTAATTATTTAATGAAGATTTGCAATTTTTATACACATAATAATTTTAAATCTTTTCTTAAAATTATTAATTTGACTTTAATATTTATAGTCATATACTTTAAGTAAGGGGTTTATGTTTTTAAATCCGGTGAATATGCCATGAAAAATAATGATTCTCTGCCGATAACAAAAGAGATTTTAATGAATATAAACGGTAAAAATATATACGGTAATTTAAAAATTCCCGAAAAAGCCCAGGGGCTGGTTATTTTTGCCCACGGCAGCGGAAGCGGAAGATTCAGCCCAAGAAATATGCACGTGGCCGGAATTTTAAATAAAAACGGTCTCGGAACTCTCCTTTTCGACCTTCTTACCGCGGAAGAGGAAAAAATAGATAATTATTCCGGGGAATACCGGTTCAACATAGAGCTTCTTGGGGAGAGGCTTATAGGCGTTACCGATTGGCTCATTAAAGAACCGCCGATAAATGGACTAAAATTTGGCTATTTCGGGGCAAGCACCGGAGCGGCGGCGGCGCTGACGGCGGCTGCCGAAAGACCAAATGTTATTTATGCGGTAGTTTCAAGGGGCGGGCGTCCCGACCTTGCCATGAAGAGTTTGCACAGGGTTAAAGCGCCCACGCTGTTAATAGTAGGAGGAGAGGATTTTGAGGTTATCGAATTAAATAGAACCGCGTACGAAAATATTCCCGCAAAAAAGAAACTTGAAATTATACCCGGAGCAACTCATCTTTTTGAAGAACCGGGGGCGCTGGAAGAGGTTGCCCGCTTAAGCGCGGGATGGTTCGCAAAATACTTATAATCTTAATAAATCGGAACATAAATTTTTTCGGCCATTTCATCGTATTCTTTTTTAACATCGCTGTAAACTGTAATACCGCCGCCGCTTCTATAAAAACATCCTTCCC
>JAKAKK010000052.1:1330-17691 GCA_021813525.1 bacterium | reverse complement strand
TTATGCTTATCGGAATATTGATAAATATGCGGGCTAAACCGAAAGAAGCTATGATTAAGCCTATGGTAATTATACTTGCGCCGAGGCTTTTCGCGTAAAGCGGAAGAACGACGGTATTTAATCCAAGCCCGAAATCCGCAAGAGCGATAGTCGAAAGTATTGCGATTAAAAGCCTTTTAGTGGAAGGGGGCGCAGGCGCGGTCGCAGACGCAGATGCGTCAATCCCGTCCGTTTCTGTTTTGCCGCCGCCGTTATTTCCGTTATCTTTGCCGTTATTGCCGTTGTTATTTAACGCCATAAGGGTTTATTTTACATGATAATGACTTTTTAGTCAATTGCCGCCGCCTATTAATCCTTTACGGGAGTTGTTAAATACGATAAATTGATATATAATTTAATTATTATGACGGATTTATATTTAAAAAGCGATGAAAGCGGAAGCGGAAAAGCCGTTCACGATACTATAGCATTGCTCCAGAAATATCTTGCGGCCGAAGTGGCTGGCAGGGATTTATATATAGAACAGACGAAAACCCTTAAAGACCCCATTCTCGTCCAGGCGTTAAAATCTTTTGCCTCTACCGAAAGCGGGCATATTATAAACATCAGGGAAAAAATAACGGAACTTGGAGGAACGCCGAAGTCCCTTAACGAAATAAGAGAGGCGCAAAAAGGGGTCAGAGATGCTTCCCATCAGGTTTCCGCCCCTCTCGATATGCTCAGAATCGATTTAAAAATAGAAGAAAACGCAATTAACGATTATACCGCCGGATTGGAGGTCATCGAAGACCCCGGCGTGAGAGCGCTTTTAGAAAATAATCTTGCCGAAGAAATACATCATTCTTTATATTTGTCGAAAAGGATAAACGAAATTTTAGAATCCACAAAAGCCCGTATCGGAGCCATTAGAGGTATAGAAAAACCGGGCGGCAAAGAGGCTTCCGAAATTTTTAAGGCATCCGTCGAGGTAGGACAGGCAAGGCTTCAGAGAAGCTGGCTCGAAATGTCTATGTCCGGGCTTATAGCCGGCATGAACGTTACTTTCGGCATAATAGCGTCTTCTTATGTCGCCGGAGCGACGGCTCCTTTCGTCGGGGCAAACGTCTCCAAAATATTAGGGGCGCTGTTTTTTCCTATAGGTTTTATGTTTTTAATGATAGGTAAAAGCGAACTTTTTACGGAAAATTTTTTGGTCCCGGTAACCGCCGTCATTGCTAAAAGAGGTAAAATCGCCGACCTTTTAAAATTATGGTCGCTGACGCTGATAGGAAATATGGCGGGAATTTTTATTTTTGCCCTCGTAATAGCCGGTTCGTTAAATCAGATTGTTCCCCAGTTCGTCGTCGGGCATATACACGGCATCGCCGACAACTATATGAGCAGAACGCCTTTCGTTATGGTTTTAAGCGCTATTTTCGCAGGCTGGCTGATAACGCTGATGACGTGGCTTTTGATAGCTTCGAGCGGTACCCTTGCAAGAATTTTTATTATATGGGTCGTCGGCTTTATGATATATCTAAATTCTTTCAGCCACATAGTCGTGGCGTCGTCCGAAATTTTAATAGCAATCAATACCGGTTCCCATATTTCATATCTTCCATGGCTTTACCGCTACGTTCCTTTGACTATCATAGGCAATATGATAGGCGGCTTATTTTTCGTTACTATTCTTCAGTATCTACAGATTTTACATGCGGCGTCCCCCGCTCCAGACGAACATTTTTCGTCTTCTTCATACGAACTCGATATGATGGGCGGAGGAGGCAGGACAAAAACCGCCGAAATGGAAAACGTCGAAAATATAGAAGATACTATTTAAAAAATAAAATTAAAAATATTTTATCCTCCGGTTGACTTATTAATTTATTATGATAATCTTTATATAATAGATTACATAAACGAAAACAGTAAAGCAGGAGAGCTTTATGGAATATGATGAAAATGGAGTAAGTATAGTTCCTTCCGAATTTAAAAAAGAAATCTTCGAAGAAGCCAGAAAAGATTTCAGATACGAAGAATATGTCAGAGGATGTTTAAACTGCGGCGTATGTACAGGCGGATGCCCGCCCCACAGATTCTTCGATTTTTCTCCGCGCATAGTACTTCAAAAAATGAAATCAAAAGACCCCGAACTTATCTGGACAATGATGGACGAATATATATGGGCATGTTTTCAGTGCTTTACCTGTGCTATGATTTGTCCGTTTTTGAACAGTCCCGGAGGCATTATAGCGGTATTAAGGGAAATTGCCGTCAGGAGAGGCTTTGAATCGGCGAAAAAAGTCTTAAAACCTTACTCGAGGGTGCTTTTAAAACTTACCGCATACGGAAATCAGCTGTCACCAGATATGATTCAGCCGGATTTTTTTCCCGACTGGGGCCCGACTATCGGATACGCCTCTACGGACCTTGCCGTAAAAAGAAAAGCTATACCTATGCCTACCCTCCAAGTTACCAATTTGGCATGGGACGTTGCGCCCGAAGCTATGAAAGAGTTATACGAAATATTCGACGAAGCGGGAGTTTTTAAGATAATAGAGTCCGTCGATCCTTCGCTTTATGAAATAATACAGGATATAGTTGACGACGTCAGGAGTTCTTGACGGGAAACAGTTATTAATTATGACGATAAAAAACTGGATTCCTGCTTTCGCGGGAATGACAAAAAAAGCAATACTGGAATGAAAAATAAAAGACGGGAATTATAAAATAAGGTAAATATTTAAATTAAAGTTTAGTCATTCCCGCCTGCGCGGGAATCCAGAAATAAGGAGACATAAATATGACTATGGAAATCAGCAACAGGCTCGGTCTTGCAAACGTAAAATCAGATTATATACACGCCGCGGGTAGAAAACTTGAAGATATTCATGAACAGCTTCTCGAACTTGAGGCAAAAGGCGAAGTCAAGGTCATACATATTAAAGACGAGAATAAGGCCATAGAGGCTGATACTTTATTCGGCTGGAAGAAAAAAATTCCTACTAATAAAATATGGCATCATAAATCCTGCGGGCAATGCGGCAATATTCCGGGCTATCCGGTTTCGCTTCTGTGGTTTATGAACCAGATGGGTTTGGAATACGTCGACGAGAGAAATCAGACCTCCTGCACCGCCTGGAATTATCACGGTTCCGCCACGTCTAATCCGGTAGGGCTTGCGGCGGTAGCCGTGAGAAACTGGCACAGGGCATACGAATTAGGCTTATTTCCGCTGTTCCACTGCGCTACCACGTTCGGAGATTATAAAGAAATGCGTAATATGCTCGTCGAATATAAAGAGCTTAGGGACGAGGTCAGAAGGATAATGCACAAGATAGGCAGGGAACTGGTCATACCCGAATATATCGTACATTACAGCGAATGGGTCCACGTTATGCGTTTTGAAATAGCAAAATTAAAAAAATACGACTTAAGCAATATTATAGCGACCGTTCATCCTGCCTGCCATACCTATAAAATGATTCCGGAAGACTGCATTTACGACAAAGATATATATGCGGGAAAAAGAACGGCGGTTTCTACGGGCGTCGCGCTTGCTCTCGGCGCGCAGGTGGCCGATTATTCGACTTGGTACGACTGCTGCGGTTTCGGTTTCAGGCATATATTGACGGAAAGGGAAGCGTCGAGGTCTTTCGTAATGGACAGAAAAATAAGGCCGATGGTCAGGGAGGCCCATTCCGACGTTTGTATTACGCAGGATACCGGATGCACTACGACGTTAGACAAGAACCAGTGGATAGGAAAAGCTATGGGCTATACCGAACAGGTTCCCGTTATGGCGGATGTTATGTTTGCGGCATTAGCCTGCGGCGCCGACGTTTTTAAAATCGTCCAGCTTCAATGGCATACGACGGATTGGAGACCGCTATGCGAAAAAATGGGAATCGACTGGAAGAAATCGGAAGAAGAATATAACGCCTATCTCGAAGAGCTTAAAGCGGGCGGTAAAACCGTTAATTTATACGAGTATCCGAAAAGTTAAAACCGGATTCCTGCGCATGCAGGAATGACAAAAATAAAAAGATTAATAATATTAATTAGCACGGCGAGTCAATGGAGGATGTTTATGTCTGAAAATATTTTAGTGGTCGGCGGAGGTCCGGCAGGTTTAAACGCGGCGGTGATGCTTTCCGAATTGGGAGTCAACGTAGCTCTGGTGGAAAGAGATTCGTTTCTCGGAGGCAACCCTAAAAAATTCAAATATAAATTTTTGTTCCCGGATATGCAGCCCGCCGATAACGTAATTGGAGAGCTGATTAAAAAGGCGGAAGCCGGCGGCGGCATCAAAGTTTATTATTCTTCGGAAATTTCGGATTTTAAAGAAAACGGCAAAAAATTCGACGTTACTATAAAATCGGCGGACGGAAGCGAAAAGAAAACATTTGATTCGGTTATCGTGGCGACTGGTTTCGAGCATTTCGACCCGGCAAGGGACGCAAAATATTCTTATCAGCTGTTCGACGACGTTATAGATATAAAAGACCTCGAAAGAATGATGGGAGAGAATAATTTCGTAAGGCCGTCAAACGGGAAGCCGCCTAAAAAAGTAGCTTTTATTCTGTGCGTCGGTTCGAGGGACAGGCATGTAGGAAACCAGTATTGTTCCAGAGTCTGCTGTACCGTCTCCGTAAAACAGGCTATCGAAATGAGAGAGCATTTTCCGGACTGCGAAGCATATATATTTTATATGGATATAAGGACTTACGGCTTTTTTGAGGATTTATACTGGCAGGCTATGGAAGAGCATGATGTGCAGATAGTTAAAGGCAGAATTGCCGAAATCACCTCCGGACCGGATAACACGGTTATATGCAAAGGCGAAGACACGCTTTTAAGGGGGCCGTTCGAAATTCCGTTCGATATGGTAGTTCTGGCTTCCGGCATGGAAGGCGGACCGCAGTCGCCGGAAATATCAAGCAAACTCGGCATCGAACTCGACGAACACGGATTTTTAAAACCGGAAAACATTACGCTGTCGCCGTTTAAGTCGAATAAGCCGGGAATTTTTCTGGCGGGCGCATGCACCGGACCGAAGGCTATTTCGGATTCTATTACCGAAGGCGCCGCCGCCGCGATGAACGCTTATACGTATGCGGTAAAAAACAGGTAAAATGCCTTATATTCTAAAAAATAATAAAATCGATAAAAGATACGAAGAAAAATTTTTCGAAATAGTCCGAGGAAATTTGCCGGATGAAAAAATAGAGCTTTTTAACGGTCTTTTGACCGTTAAAACGGAAATTATAAAGGAATTTTTATCGGATATAATAAAAACCGGCGGCGGATTAGAAAAAGACGTATTCGACAAAATATTGTCTTTGATTTTTTCTGTAAGAAGACATAAGGAAAAAATTTTAAACGCCGAGAGCTCGGAAAATCTGAATAAAGCGTTCGGCATACTGGCGGATTCCAAAAAATCGGCCGAAATAAGAACGGGGCGTTTTTTAGAATCGTTTTCATATGAAGACGTTATAGTCAAAAGGGATATAGCTTTAGAACTTTTGCATTTTTACGAACCGCAGAAGAATGTTTTGTGGACTTCGTGGGTTTACAGACAGGATAACGGAACGGGATGTCTGCCTTATATGGCAGATTTTTTAAAAAGGACATGGGACGGCAATCCGTATATTATGCCTTTCAGCATAAGGGAAATGAAAGACGAAATAGATTATCTGTATGAACTGTCCGGTAAAAACGGGCTTAATTTAAACCGTCCTTACGGAGCGGATATTCTTTTGAGCTATATGTATTCCGATTACGTTTATAAAATGGTATATGCGGAATCAAAATCTCTGTCCGTCGGCGTTCCCGAAGGATTTACATTAATGAAAAAACTGCTCGGGATAGAAAAATTAGAGATGCGGGTATGACAGACGTGTAATAAGAATAATATTTTAATAAGCGCTTTAAGGGATTATTGAAACACGGAGGATTTATGGCTTTGGAAAAACAGGAACAAAGACCGGCCGCCGAAAAAGGCGAGCATATCATAGCAAGGCACCTTATAGAAGACGAAAGCATTAAAGAAGAAAAAAATTTAGTCATAGACGGCGTGGACGTTTCGGGCAGATGGAATACTTTTATTCTTTCAAGGGTAGATTCCGAGTTCGACAGGAGTTTTTTTCGGGAAATTAAAGATACCGTCGTCGGTTCGAGGATAAACAGGTGCTGGCAGTGCGGAATGTGTACGGCAAGCTGTACCGTGACGCCTTTATACAGGAGGTTTAATCCTAGGGCGTTTATTTATATGATGCAGTTGGGCAACTTAAAGGAGTTGAAAAAATATATAGACGTCGCATGGAGATGCGTGGGATGCTATAAATGTTCGCAGAGATGCCCGAAACAGGTAAATCCCGCAGAAATGATGGAAGCCCTTGGGCTTGTAATCAAAAAATATTTTCCGGAAGAAGTCCATAGCAAATTAAAAGCTGACGAAGACGTTAAAAAAATATACGACGATATGATTATAGGCCACGGAAGGTTAGACCTAGCAAAACTCCATACGTCCGCAATGCAAAAAACCGGAAGAACCAAGGAACTGCTCGGAAAAATCGAAAGAGACGCCATTTTTAAAATGGCTAAAGACGGAAGGGCTTTTTCGATATTAAGGCTGGGAAAGCCCCATAACTGGAGCAGGTCAAAAGTAGCGATAGAAAATTATTTAAAAAATCTAAATACAATCGAAAACGGCGAGGCGGGGGTTTAAATGGATAAATTAAACGAAAATCAGGCGGCGTATTATCCCGGGTGCGCTCTATTGACTATCGATAGGGCATACAATAACAGTTCTAAATTAGTTTCAAAAAAAATGGGCATAGAACTTGTAGAAATACCGGATTATAACTGTTGCGGAATAGGCGAGATGAAATCCAAAGGGGCGGCGTCGATGTATATGCCCTTAAGAAATATGATGCTCGCTAAAAACAAGTTCGGTTCTAAAAATCTGGTGATGGCATGTTCGGTCTGTTATCATGAATTCAACAGGTCTATCACGAGAGTCAGGGAAAACCGGAACGAACTTTCGGCCGTTAACGCAATATTTAAAGAAGCCGGCGAGTTTGAAGAGGAATATGCCCCGGACGGCGAAGCAAGACATATATTGGAATTTTTATATAACGAAAAAGGCGCGAACGAGGTAAAAAGAAACACGGTTAATCCGTTAAAAGGGCTAAAAGTCGCCCCTTATTACGGCTGTCTTTATTCCAGGCCTTCTATGTACACATTTACGGATAAAAAGCCGCAAATGGACAACTCCGAGAGGCCCCGTTTTATGCATGAATTTTTGGAAGCCATAGGAGCGGAAACGGTATTTTACGGAAACGAAGTTCAGTGCTGCGGCGGCAGAAATCTGGTTCAAGACGAGGAAACATCCTTTGCCCTTTGTTCGCAGACTATTTCAAAGGCGAAAAAAGCGGGAGCGGACGTTATCTCGCTGATATGCCCGAAGTGCGCCGGCGCTTTAGACGTCAACCAGCCTAAAATAGTCGAGAAGTTCGGAAAAGATTCCGAACTTCCTATAGTTTACCTGACGCAGTTAATGGCTTTAGCCTTCGGCTTTTCAAAAAAAGAAGCGGAATTCGGCGATATGATTTCCGACCCGCTCAAAGCGCTGAAAGAAAAAGGTTTTTAATAGCCTTAATCCTGCATCGGAAACTATGTAATCTTTCTAGTATTAAACAACTTCCGGATTCCTGCGAAAGCAGGAATCCGGAAAATAAAATAAATCGGGTCGGATTAAAAAGGAGAGATATTTATGTCGAAGTCTGAAGAAAACTTAAAAGAAGCTTTTGCCGGAGAATCCCAGGCAAACAGAAAATATATAGCTTTTGCAAGGCAGGCGGACGCCGAAGGTTATCACGAGGTTGCCGAGCTTTTCAGGACGATATCGGAAGGGGAAACCGCCCATGCTATCGGACATTTGAATCATTTGCGCTGGATAAAATCTACCGCAGAAAATCTTAAGGCGGCTGTCGAGGGTGAAAAGTACGAAGTTACGGAAATGTACCCGAAAATGGTTAAGGAAGCGAGAGAAGAAGGCAACGAAGAACTGGCGGGCTGGTTCGAAATGGTTGCAAAAGCGGAAAGCGCCCACATGAAAGCATTTGAAAAAGCGCTAAAAGAGTTGACGTAAAATAAAGAATAGCAATCAGAATTCCTTAGAAGAGAATTTTTTAAACATAAATTTATCTTTATATAAAAAATCCTTTAAAATATAAATTTTAATAGTCCTTATAGTTTGGCCGTATTTGCTCTTTATGCTTATCTTTTTTACGAAGGAACAGCTTGAAAAGTTGCGGCACAAACTTTTTTCTAATTTGCCGCCGTATTTCGTATTTATTACGTAAAGAAAGTTGCGCCCCTTTTTATTTTCAAAGTCGTTCCATAAAGAATATTCGTTATCCCTTATGAAATAATTAAACGAGTAAGTCTGCGGTTTTCCTTCGACGTAGTATGCAAGTTCGCTCGCCGTCTGGAATCTTCTTGAAGCTATAAGCAGCCGGTCTTGTTCATGCTCCTTAAGTATTTTGCTTACTTCCGCGCCCATTTCTTTCCAACCCAGCATATCCCTCAACGGACTTTTACTGATTTTAACGTTTATAAAAGGGCTGAAAACCGGATAATACGGCGCAATAAAAATAATAAGAGAGAATACAAGCCCGGTAAAAAAAGACAAACCGTAAAAATAAATCATAGCTTTTTTTATTACGCCCGACGTCAAGGCGGCGTATAATCTGAAGGACAAAAGGAAAGCAAGCAGAAAAGCCGGAAAATATAAAAATACCGGCCAGTTAGGCTGAACCGTCGTTTTTGTGCATTGATATACGAAATATAAAAAGGGAACTAAAGAAGCCGTCGAAAGAACCGTATATATATCGTTCTTTTCTTTTAAACCCAGATACAGGCCGGCAAATGCCGCGGACGTAATAATTATGAATAAAAACGGCGAAATTATGCCGGCTTGGGATATTATAAATAAAAAAAAGTTGGATAAAAAAATGCCTAAATTTTCGTACCCGCCGGATAACGTTAAAAGATGCCTGAAAGATACGAAATCGTTAGAGTAATTCCATATTATTACGGGCGCAAACATAACCGCGGATATTAAAAAAGCCAGATAAGGTTCTTTTCTTGAAAAATATTTCCGGTGTTTTTTGCTCAGCAGAAGGAAAACAAAAACTATTATGTATATAAAGACCGCCGTATATTTGCTTAACAATGCAAATCCGGTAGAAATACCGATTAGATACCAGTAATAATTTTTTTCCGTAACGACAAGATATACGAGGAACAGAACGGTCAATGAAAAAAACAGCATCTGCAGGTTTCCGTAAACTATCAGCACGGAGCCTACGTTAAATATGGGTATGGCGTTTAACAGCACCGCCCAGATTAACGAATGCAGAGTTTTCCCCGTTATTTTTTTTAGAGCGGCAAATACAAGAAACGACAGCGACAGCGATATTAGAGGAGCGGCTAACCTGACGAAAAACTGCGAGTTTAATTTTCCGAAAAGCGTCGTAAGGGCTATGGTATAAGCTATCATAGGCGACATATCGTAATAAGAAAGGGACAGATGCCTGGACCATTGCCAGTAATAGGTTTCTTCGGGAATCAGGTCTATTTTCGTTATAAGTATAAGCCTGACCGCAAAAAGAATGAGCAGGACGAAGAAAAAAGAGTATGCGGCTATTTTGTTTTTGTTCATAATTTATAATTTTTTTAGAAACATTATACGATTTTTGAATTTAAAATTAAATCAAAAAGATTATAATTTTTATAAAAAATAATAAAAAAACTTGACATTCAATTTAATTGAGGTTATCTTAATAATATTATTAAAGGAGGCTCTTAAAAAGCCGATATATATTATAGACTATATACGTATAATTCTCATACGGGGCTATTATGGCTTTAAAATTAGGCATAGGTTCGAAAACGGGCGTCGGAGTCGATATAGGTTCCAACTCGCTTAAAGTTCTCGAACTGTCAAAGTCGGGACGCAAATATTATATCGATGCTCTTGACATAATAGACCTGCCTGCCGGCGCCGTCGGCGGCGGCACGGTAAACGACGCCGCATCGGCCGCATCCTACCTGAAAAGCTCTTTTTCAAAACTCGGCATCGGTGAAAAAAAAGTCGCCATAGGAATACCCTGCAAACATGTCATAATAAAAACAATAGAAATGCCTAAAATGAAGCCTAACGAGATTGATTCTTCAATATATTACGAGGCGCAAAGATATATTACGTACGATATTAACGAGGTATTTTTAGACTACATCGTTTTGGGCGATTCGCCTAACGATGCCGGCAGTAATCTGATAATGATAGTTGCCGGGAAAAAAGATATCGTCGAGAATCAGATGGAATTTATTCATCAATGCGGATTAAATCCCGCCATAGTGGACGTAGATTGCATAGCGCTGGAAAATATGTTTAATTTTAATTATCCGGAAGAATTCGACGAATTGACGGCCATAGTAAAAATTGGGGCGTCGGAAACGAACGTCCATGTGCTTCAGAAGGGCGTAAATTTATTCAGAAGAGATATACCCATAGGCGGGATGAATATTACCGAAGAAATAGCAAAAAAATTTCAGATAGACCTTAACGAAGCTGAAAATATAAAAATCGGTAATTTAGGCGGCAGGGGCGATGATTTTAAATCCGATTATTCGATATACCTCGATATGATACTGTCGAGGGTGACGTCGGAAATTCAAAGAACGATAGATTATTTTGCAGCAAACAACGACAAGCAGTATCCAAAAAAAGTTTACCTGACCGGGGGTTCAAGCAAATTGCACGGTATTTTGGAGGATATAGAATCAAAAACAAATATTCCGGCAGTTAATATAAATCCTTTTAGAAATTTGCTGTTCAAACAGGATATAGCGGAAGATAAGAGCCATTTTTTTGCCGTCGCGGTCGGATTGGCATTAAGGGGAGTAGATTAAATTGATTAAGATTAATTTAAATAAAAAACCCAAAAAGATAAAAATAAGAATAGAAACCGGCGGTCTTCGGAATATGTTAATTTTTATTATAGTTCCGGTAGTTCTTGCCGCTATAGCGGTTTTCTTTCTCCAATCTTCCATAGATAAAAAAATCGGCGCTTTAAACGAAAGCATAAAGACATATAACGAAAAGACGGCAATGTTAATGCCTAAGGTAATAAAAGCAAACTCATTGAAAGCAAAAGAATCTCAAATTCTCGAGAAGATTAACGTTATTAAAACCCTAAAAAAAGAACAGATGGGTCCTATAGGATATATTTATTATATTACGGCGGCAATTCCAAGATTTGCATGGATTGACTCTTTAAAATCTAATAAAGGAACGCTTTCCGTTACGGGAGTAGCTCTGGACGGACAGGTAGAATCGATATTTATGAACAATTTAAGCCAAACGGGCTTTTTCGGCGGAGTGAGTCTGCTCCAGACTTCGGAAGTCAAGAAACAGGGTTTAAGGCTTCAAAGTTTTGCTTTAACTATGAACGTAAAAGGAAAAAGATAGGGCGGCGCAACAGAATGGATATTAAATCGATTAAATCGAAGATAAATTTCGGCAATCCGGCGGTTCTCGGAACGGTTATAAGCATTATTTTATTTATTGCGATAATGGGGATATACTATTATTTCGTCTATTCGGGACTGAGGGTAAAAGCCATGCAAAAACAGACGGAATTGAGCGGGATAACCGCAAAATATAATTCGTATTTAGCGACGGTCAGAAGCTACCCCGCGTTATTAAAGCAGTATAATAAACTAAATAAAGAATTTGCGGGGCTTCTTGCGGAACTTCCGTCTAAGAAAAATATACCCCAGCTTTTGATGAAAATTTCAAACTATGAAAAAGTTCTGAATCTTAATTTAAAAATGTTTAAGCCTGAAAAAGGCGCCGCCAAAGGTTTTTACGAAACGGTCCCGTTTTCTATGAATATAAGCGGAGATTTTTATAACGTCTATAAGTTTTTTTATAAACTTGCGGTCATGAAAAGAATAGTCGATGTGCACAACGTTGCTATTTCAAGGGCTTCCAAGGGGCATAAGGTTTCGGTTTCTTTCGACGGAACGGCTTTCTCTTTCATAGGCGCTCCTCCGGTTAAGCCTCAGGTTAAAACGGCGGCGAAGGCGGCTGCGGTTAAAAAACCGTGATAAACGACGTGAAACCATGATTTGCGGGAATAAGAATAAGAGGTATGAAATGGATATAAAAAGAATAATCGGAAAATCGGCGTCAGCGGCCTTAATCGTTTTTGCCGTTTTTTCAGTTTTTAAAAGCGCGCTTTGTTTTGCCGGGACTAATAAAAACGGCAGCAATAAAAGCGTTGCTGCGGCCGCCGTCAAACCCGGCGTTGCATATCCTTATTATTTAAAGAGAGACCCGTTTCAGACGTTTTTATATACCCAAAAACACGTTACGTCGTTCAAAGCGGGCGAACTGCCCCTTCTCCAGTACGGCATTTCATCCCTAAGGGTAGTTGGCATTATGAACAGGAGGGGAAAATATTTTGCGATGCTGCAAACCCCGGATAACAGGTCTTATATAATCACCGTAGGTTCGTTAGTCGGCGTAAACAGGGCAAGGGTAATTTCGATAAACGGAAGCGAGGTAAATTTGGTCGAAAGGACATATAATATTCTAGGGCAAATGCGGTCGATGAACGTCGTTATGCCTCTAAAATGAATTATTCTAAATTAAGGTATAATTAAGATATATATAAATAAAATGTCATTGCGAGCAAAGCGAAGCAATCTCAATAAATCTTAAAAAATAAAAAGAGGAAAAATAATATGAAAAAGCGAACATTCTTTTTGACGGTTTTGTTTGCGTTAGGGGCATTTATATACGTTATATACGGGGCAGTCCGGGCATATGCCGCGCCGGCGGGAGTTCAGCCGGTTGTATCCGCATCGCCGATATCGTCTGTGTCGGCAGGCAGTTCCCCTCAAACCGTAAAAAAATTCTTCTTAGACCCTACGGATATGAGGGTCAGTTTCGATTTTCAGAATGCAAGCGTAGTCGATGTCATAAGAATGATCGCAAAAGTTTCCGATATGAATGTTTTAATAGGTTCGGACGTAAAGGGAACCGTTACGATGAAAATGAAAAACGTTCCGCTTAAAAATATTTTATCTCTTATACTCGAAGCATACGGCCTTGGAATGGTTAAAAAAGACGGAATATATTATATAAACTCTACCGGAACGATAGCGTCCGTTGTTTCCGCCGAGAAAAAAGCAAGAGCGATTTCGGAGCATAAAGTAACGAGGCTCGTTCCGATTAATTATGTTTCGGCAAGCGGGCTGATGGCAAAAGTAAAATCGGTCTTAAGTTCGCAGGGCAGGGTTATTTACGATAAATCCCTTCATTCTTTGCTTATTACTGATATCCCTAATCACGTCGCAAAAGCGGTAAGATTAGTGAAAATGCTTGATAAAAGAACCCCTGAAGTCGAGATTGTCGCAAAAATGGTGGAGGTCAGCAAAAACTATTCCAACCAGCTGGGCATAAACTGGAACGGCAGTTATCTCGGCTCGGCTCCGACTTCTTCAAATGCCGCGGTATCGCCTAATTATTTCAGCGGAGAAACCACCGGAACGCCTTCGGGTCCGGGACTGAGCCCGACGCTTACGACGCAGCCCTCGGCAGGAACTTTTACGGTCGGAATATTAAACTCTTATGCCAGTATAAACGCTACGCTTCAGGCGCTGGAAAGTTTGTCTAAAGCAAAATCCATTGCTTCGCCTAAAGTAGTCGTTCTTAATAACCAGACCGCAACTATAGAAAAGGGCCAGACGCTTTATCTGCCCGGCGTAGCCGGAGTCGGCGCTACAGCCGCTCCGCAGGCAATTACCGCGCAGATTTCGCTTCAGATTACTCCCCATATTATGGCAAACGGAAACGTAAAACTCGTTATAAACTCGTCGAATAATACGGTCGCTCCACCCGTTTCGGGCGCGCAGGCTACGCTTGATACGGAAAGCGCCAATTCCACCGTTATAATTAAAAACGGACAGACTGTGGTTATAGGCGGAGTTTATCAGATGAGCAAAACCGTTACTAATAACGGAATTCCGGGGCTTATGAGCATTCCTCTTCTGGGCTGGCTTTTTAAATCGCAAAATATAAGTTACTCCAAGGACGAGCTCATGATATTTATTACGCCGAGAATAATAAACAGCTAAATATTGAGAGATAAATATTTATTAGAAAAAAGGAATGTAAAAAAGGTGTCAGAATTCAATTCTGACACCTTTTTCCGTTATTTTAGCCTTTTTTTTATTGTGTTTTTTTGATAAAATTAACCAATGTTGATAGACGTTCAAAATTCAAAAGATAAAAGAGGCATAGCAATAGATAAAGTCGGTATAAAAAACCTGCATTATCCTATATCGGTTCTCGATAAAGCAAAATCATTCCAGCATACCGTGGCAGACATAAATATGTACGTGGACCTTCCGCATTATTTCAAAGGGACGCATATGAGCCGCTTCTTAGAGGTTTTAAACGAACACAGGGGCGAAATAAGCATAGTCGGTTTTCCCGATATTTTAAGGAAAATTAAAAAAGTTTTGAATGCCGGTTCGGCTTCCGTCGAAATGGAGTTTCCTTATTTTATAGAAAAAACCGCTCCCGTCAGCGGAAAAAAAAGCCTGATGGAGTATATCTGCTATTATAACGGAACTATAAAAGACAGAAAAGCAACTGCGCCGAAACAGGAAAAAGCATCGCGAGCTGAAAAGTTGTCAACGGAGATAAAGGTGTCAGAAGCAATAAAGGGGTCAGAATTCAATTCTGACCCCTTTATTGCTAATAAGAAGACTTCCTCCGGCACTACCTGCACCGATGAAGAAAGCGTAATAATAATCGGCGTCAAGGTGCCGATAAACACCCTCTGTCCGTGTTCCAAAGAAATATCTAAATACGGCGCGCATAATCAGAGAGGCGTCGTTTCGGTTTCGCTGGAGTTCGATAAGCTGATATGGTTCGAGGATATAATAGCCGATGTGGAATCGTGCGCAAGCTCTCCTATTTATTCGCTGTTAAAGAGGGAAGACGAGAGGTTCTTGACCGAACATGCTTATGAAAATCCTATGTTTGTCGAGGATGTGGCAAGATGCGTGGCGGGAATACTCAAAAAGAATAAAAATATTAAATGGTTCAGGGTGGAAGCGGAAAACTTCGAGAGCATACATAATCATAACGCCTATGCGATGATAGAGGGTAAGAATAAATAAAGGGGTCAGAATTGAATTCTGGCCCCTTTATTTACAATTCTGACACCATTATTTTAGATTACTTACTTATTAATGTTATCCGGAGGTAAATAAAAATGCTTAGATTTTTGACTGCGGGCGAGTCCCACGGCAAGGGGCTCGTTACTATAATAGACAACTTTCCTGCGGGCGTTAAAATAAACGAAGATTTTATAAACGAAAAGCTGAGACTCAGGCAGTCGGGCTACGGAAGGGGCGCAAGGCAGAAGATAGAAACGGATAAAATAGAGTTTCTTTCCGGAGTCAGGGGCGGTTTAACGACGGGCTCGCCTATTTCGTTTTTTATAAAAAACAAGGATTACGAAAACTGGCGGGACAGGATGGACGCCTTTAAATCCGTTCCCGAAGAAAGCAAAATCCATACTCCGAGGCCGGGGCATGCCGATTTTGCCGGTTCGATAAAATTCGGATTAGACGATATAAGAAATGTTTTGGAACGTTCGAGCGCAAGGGAAACTGCGTCGAGGGTTGCGGTCGGGGCGATTTGCCAGATATTTTTGAAAAATTTCGGCATCGAGTTTGCTTCGGCGGTGCTTAACATCGGCGGGGCGGGAATTGATGCGGCTGAAATTCCGGGGGGGAAAAAGGTGTCAGAATTCAATTCTGACACCTTTTTCCCCCCCGACCTTTTCGACGAAACGATTATGCGAAATATCGAAAATTCCGAACTCCGCATGCCTTATCCCGAACATGAAGAAAAGGCAAAGGCATTTATCGACAAGATGAAAGCGGAAGGAGATACCGCAGGCGGGCTTATAACCGCCCAGGCAAAGGGCGTGCCCGTAGGCCTCGGCAGTTTTACCCAGTGGGACGAGAAATTGGACGCCCATATAGCGATGTCCGTAATGAGCGTCCAGGCAATTAAGGGCGTCGAAATCGGCGCCGGAGTAAAATCGGCTTATCTGAAAGGTTCGGAATGCCACGATTCGATTTATTACGGCGGCGCCGGCTTTTACAGAAAAACCGGCAATGCCGGAGGCATAGAAGGCGGAATGTCGAACGGAGAAATAATAAGCGTAACCTGCGCGATGAAGCCCATACCTACTTTAATGAAACCTTATCTCGATACCGTA
>JAKAKK010000052.1:0-1230 GCA_021813525.1 bacterium | reverse complement strand
CGGCTTTTACAGAAAAACCGGCAATGCCGGAGGCATAGAAGGCGGAATGTCGAACGGAGAAATAATAAGCGTAACCTGCGCGATGAAGCCCATACCTACTTTAATGAAACCTTATCTCGATACCGTAGATTTAAATACGGGCGAAGCAAAAAAAGCCTTTCTCGAAAGGTCGGACGTATGCGCCGTTCCTGCCGCGTCAATCGTCGTCGAATCCGCCCTCGCTTTTTCTATATGTTATTTTTTCTTAAAAAAATTCGGCGGCGACGGTTTAGCGGAGATTAAAGGAAACTATGACGGGTATGTGAAAAAATGAGGGTTGCAAACTTGATTTTTATTTACTTATTGAATATAATTTAAGATGTTTATAGTCGATGTTAATACTAATAATAGATATTAAAATAAACGATAAATTATGAAAAAAACAAACGCAGAAGCCAAGATATATGATGCATTCATTAAAAATTTACATCCTGAATATATAACAGATGCGCAAGGCAATAAAAAGTCTGTCGTATTATCTATGTCCGATTTCGAAGAATTATTAGAAGATATTAAAGACCTTGAAATTGTAGCAGAAAGGATAAACGAACCAACCGTATCGCATGAAAAAATAATTACAGAATTAAAACAGAATGACATCTTATAATGCTTATAATATTAGATGGAAAAAGTCTGCAAAGAAAGAATTGTTAAAGATAGACAAATCTATTATTCCGTTAATAATTACCGCAGTTGAAGATTTAAAAACAAATCCCTTCCCAAATCAATGTAAGAAATTAACAAACAATGATTTTATATATAGAATTAGAGTAAAAGATTACCGTATTGTATATTCCGTTAGCGAGGATATCTTGACTGTTGAAATTATTAGGGTTAGACATAGAAAAGATATATATAGATAGAAAAAAGATTAAAAAATGAAAACAAATATAATATTAATCGGCTTTATGGGGGCGGGGAAGACGGAAGTCGGGAAGATTCTCGCAAAAAATAAAGGGTTTAATTTTATAGATTTAGACTGCTTAATAGAAAAAAAAGAAGGGGCGGTTATTACGGAAATTTTTAAAAAGAAAGGCGAGAATTATTTCAGAAATCTCGAAACCGAAATTTTAAAGGAATTAGATAAAAATAAATCCGATATATCTAAAATTTTTAAAAAATACACTGATGTAAGTAAAGATAAGGGAAAAGAAAAAGCAGTGAAAACTGTCAACTGCGAAAATTCCATAA
>JAKAKK010000082.1 GCA_021813525.1 bacterium | reverse complement strand
AAGATTCGATTTCCAAAAGCGAAAAAAGAAAGCTTTGCCGCGAATATGCCGGCAAGTTTGTAGATATTCAAAGACTGGAATTTAAAAGGCTCGGAAGCATAGGCAGATACGACGTCCCTTATCTTACGATGAATTACGCATATGAAGCCAATACGGTCAGGAAGCTTGCCGATTTTATAAAAAACGGGGGGCTTTACCGGGCGAATAAGCCGATATACTGGTGTTCGTCATGCAAAACGGCTCTTGCCGAAGCCGAGGTTGAATATGCAGAAAAATCTTCGCCTTCCGTTTTTGTTAAGTTTAGAATAAATTCCAGCCTCGAAGATATTATCGATTATTCTAAAACCGGAGGCAAAGACGTTTTTGCCGTAATCTGGACTACGACGCCGTGGACTATTCCGTCTAATCTTGCTATATCTTTACATCCCGACTTCGAGTATTCTTTTGTAGATAACGGGAAAGAAATTTTTATCCTCGAAGAAAGCCTCGCCGAAGAATTGATGAAAAAATTCGGATACGGCGAATTTAAAATAATTGCTAAAACAAACGGGAAAAACCTCGAAAATAAAACCGCCCGCCATCCTTTTATAGACAGAAATTCTTTGCTTATACTCGGTTCCCATGTTAAAAAAGATGCCGGAACGGGCCTAGTCCATACCGCGCCAGGCCACGGCGACGACGATTATGCCGTAGGGCTTAAATATAATCTGCCGGCTTATGCTCCGATAAATAACGAAGGAAGATTTTTAAAGGAAGTAGATACGTTTGCGGGAATGCACGTGTTCGAATCTAATCCGCACGTTATAGAAAAACTCAAAGAAGTAGGGGCGTTAGTCCTTGAGGAAAAAATAGAGCATTCTTATCCCCACTGCTGGAGATGCAAGCATCCGGTAATTTTAAGGTCCACTAAGCAGTGGTTTATTTCTATGGAAATAAATAATTTGCGGAATAAATCGTTAGACGAGCTGGAAAAAGTAAAATGGATTCCCAAATGGGGAATAGACAGGATTTCCGGCATGCTTGAAACGAGGCCGGACTGGTGCGTTTCGAGGCAGAGGTCATGGGGCGTTCCTATAACGGCATTTTACTGCAAGAATTGCGGCGAAGCATATATAGATTACGAACTTGCGCTTAAAATAGCCGACGAATTCGAAAAATACGGCGCCGACGTCTGGTTCGACAAGCCCGCAGAATATTTTATAAATTTAGGCAAAAAAGAGGTAAAATGCGGGAAATGCGGCTCTAAAGAGTTTGAAAAGGAGGAAGATATACTCGACGTATGGTTCGACAGCGGCGTCAGCTATTACTGCGTCCTTAAAAACGACGAAGAGATTAAATCCGCGGGATTTCCGGCAGATTTGTACCTGGAAGGCTCCGACCAGCACAGGGGATGGTTTCATTCCAGCCTTCTTATCGGCGTAGGAACCGGCGACGGAGCGCCTTATAAAACAGTTTTAACACACGGATTCGTAGTTGACAGTTCCGGCAAAAAAATGTCCAAATCTCTCGGCAACGTTATCAGCCCCGATGAAATAATAAATAAATACGGCGCAGATATTTTGAGGCTGTGGGCGGCTTCCGAAGACTATAAAAACGATATGAGGATATCGCAGGAAATAATACTAAGGCTTTCCGAAGGATACAGGAAGATAAGGAATACCCTGCGTTTTATGCTCGGCAATTTATACGATTTCAATGAAACAGGCGATTCGGTAAAATATGAAAATTTATCCGAGTTGGACAAATACGCGTTGCATAGAATTACGCTTCTTTCGCAGGATATTTTAAGGCATTACGAAAATTACGACTTTCATCTCGTTTATCAGGGGATTTATAAATTTCTAATAGAATTTTCTTCTTTTTATTTAGATATAGTCAAAGACACGCTTTACGCGGAAGGAAAAAATTCGGTAAAAAGGCGGGCAGTGCAGACCGTATTTCATTATGCGCTTAACGTATTTATAAAGTTTCTTTCGCCCGTTATTCCTTTCAGCGCTTCGGAAACTTGGGGATATTTTAAAAAACAGGCAAAGCCGGAGAGCATTTTTTTCGAAAAGTTCGATGAACCTGACGGCTCTTATGAGAATTTTGAAATAGAAGAAAAATTCGATAAACTTATAGAGATTAGAAATATAGCTTTAGCCGCTCTGGAAAAGGCGAGGGATAGAAAATTTATAGGAAGTTCGCTTGAAGCAAAAGTCGTTTTAAAAGCAAGTCGAGAAGATTACGATTTGTTAAGCAAAATAAACGCGGACGAATTAAAAGATTTATTTATAGTATCGGGAGTGGTTCTGCAGAAAAAAGAACCGTCGGAAACCGATATAACGGAAGCCGAAGTTGAAAAAGCAGACGGAGAAAAATGCGCAAGGTGCTGGAAATACGATACTTCGGTCGGAAAGCACGAAGATTATCCCGATATCTGCGAAAGATGCAGGAGCGTCGTATCGCAGATTACAATTAACTGACAGCAAATATTATCATGAAAAAAAAGATAATCGCCGCAAATTTTAAAATGAACAAAACGGACGAAGAAATAAAGAAGTATTTTGCCGTTTTTCTCGACCTTATCAACGGATTAAAAAATAAAACGTCTTATGCCGATTTGGACGCCGAGCTGATATTTGCTCCTGCGTTTACGTCGCTTTCGGAAACGCATAAAATTATAGAGCCGTATTTAGATTTTATTAAATTATCGTCGCAGAATGTTTATTTCGAAAAAAGCGGGGCATATACCGGCGAAATTTCTATCGATATGATTAAAGCCTGCGGTTGCGTTTATACGATAATAGGGCATAGCGAGAGGAGAAATATATTTAAGGAAAGCGACGAGCTGACAGGCAAAAAAGTCGAGGCGGCTTATGCCGGCGGCGGGGTGACGCCCATATTATGCGTCGGAGAAAATTTAGATATAAGAAAACAAAACGGACAGGAAAGATTCGTCGAAAATCAGCTTTCCGCCGCGTTAAATTCTATTAAAGGCAGGAATATATCTTCTTTGATCGTCGCCTATGAACCCGTATGGGCAATCGGCACGGGTATGTGCATAAAAGCGGACGACGGCGAAGCTATGCACGATTTTATTTACGATTATTTGAAAACGGGGTTTTCTATAGGCGAATTAAGGGTTATATACGGCGGAAGCGTAACGGAAGCAAATATCGAAGAGCTTATGGGCAAGCCACATATAGACGGCGTTTTAGTGGGCGGAGCAAGTTTAGACCCTCAGAGTTTTTATAACATATTCAAGCTGGCTGTAAAATAATGGAGACGGATTTAAAACCTGTTCTCTAATAAAAAAGGAGGAAAATTATGAAATACGTTATTCAAACGTCGAACGGAACAATTAATCCCGGTCTTTTAATGAACGTTATTAAAAATATAAGCGCTATAGGCGAAACCGAAGAAATAAACGTGGTGGTATTCGGCCCCGCAGTCGTCGCCCTGCTCCATCATTCCCAGCTAAAAGAGCAGTTGAGGGCGGTTCTTAACGATAAAGTAAACATTTTCGTTTGCCGCAATGCCATGAATATGTTCGAACTTAAGGACGGCGATATACCGGATTATGCAAAAATAGTTCCCGCAGGCGTAGAAAAAATAGCTAAACTTTCAAAAGAAGGATGCGCCTATATAGCGCTGTAATATGAGCAAACTTATACAGCCGCCTAAAGGGACGAGGGATTTTCTTCCCGAAGAGATGATTTTAAGAAGAAAGGTCATGGAAACCATAAGGGAATGTTTTGCCCTTTACGGATTCGTAGAAATAGATTCCCCGGTTTTCGAATATTTCGAGCTTCTTTCTAGGAAATGCGGAAGCGAAATCGAAAAAGAGATATATGTTTTCGAGGATAAGGCAAAACGCAAACTGGGTTTAAGATTTGAATTTACTTCCCCCTTAGGGCGTTATTACGCTACCAACTCCGAAAAACTTACCAAACCGTTTAAAAGATACATAATAGGCAAAGTTTATAGATACGAAAATACGCAGGCTGGAAGATACAGGGAATTTTATCAGGCGGATGCCGATATCGTAGGTTCGTATTCTATGAACGTCGAGAACGAACTGCTTGACCTTGCCGTTTTTACCCTTGAAAGGTTGGGCATGGGAAACTATGAGATAGTTATCAACAACAGAAAAATACTCGACGGCATAATTAACGCCGCAGGCATAGACGAAAGCAAAAAAGACGCCGCGCTGAGGGCATTAGATAAAACGGCGAAAATTGGAGAAGCCGGGGTAATTAAAGAATTTAAAGAGAACGGCATCGGCGAAGAAAATTACCGTTCGTTTATGAGGCTGATAGATTTAAACGCCGAATCGGAAGACTCAAAAAAACTGGCGGCCTTAAAAGAACGCATTTGCGCGGATTTAAAAGACGAATCTATTAAAAATAAGGCAAACGAAGGCATAGAAGAGCTTTCGGCTATAATTGGAAACGAGCGGAAAGCCGAAGACCGGGAAGGCTCCGGCGTTATAAAATTCGACCCGCTTTTAGTCAGGGGGTTAGGCTATTATACCGGACCTATTTTCGAGATAAAATCGAAAGACGTCGCCATAGGAAGTTTTGCCGCAGGCGGCAGATACGATAATCTCGTAGAACTTTACGGCGCCCGTCCCGAAGGCGCGTGCGGAATATCGTTCGGCGTAGAAAGAATAATAGATATCATTACCGAAAGGGATAAAGACATATTGAAATCATTTTCTTCGCCGGTAAAGGTTTATATAATTTATTTAAGCGAAAACGAAAAGATATTTGCCTTAAAAACCGCAAAATTTTTCCGTTTAAAAGGAATTGCTGTCGAATTATCCGTTTTAAGCGAACACAATATAGGAAAAGAGATAAAATACGCCGATAAAAAGGGCATAGAATATTTTGCAGTAATAGGCGAAAGAGAAGCCGCGGAACAAAAACTTACCTTAAAAAACCTTAAAACTAGAAAAGAAACGGCCGTTTCCGCAGAAGAAGCCGCCGAAGCAATCAAGCGCAATTAAATTAATTATCGGCTAAAAAGGCATATTAATTTGCATGTTTAAATTTTTTAAAAAAAAGCGCGATAAAACGGTTATAAAATCGGAAATAATAATAAGCGGTTTTAATATTACGCTTTTAAAAAAAGATATTAAAAATCTTCACTTAAACGTACTTCCGCCGGACGGAAAGGTAAGGGTTTCGGCGCCGAAGAGAATGGACGACCGGTCCGTCCGCGTTTTTATAATATCAAAACTGCCTTGGATAGAAAAACACGTAAACAGCTTTAAAGAGCGGCCGAGAGAAACCCCGAGGGAGTATATTTCTGGCGAAAGCCATTATTTTAAAGGAGAAAGATATTTGCTCAACGTTATCGAATACGGCGGAAAACCTTATATAACCGCAAACAATAATAAATATATAGATTTTTACGTAAAAAAAGATGCGGATTTAGAGGAAAAGAAAAAAATTTTTTTACTCTGGCAGAGGGAAGAATTAGCAAAAGAACTTTCCGGCATATTTAATAAGTGGCAGGAAATTATGGGAGTTTCTGCGGAAGAGTGGCGGATAAAACGCATGAAGACTAAGTGGGGCACCTGCAACACTTCCGCAAAAAGGATATGGATAAACCTGGAACTTGCTAAAAAACCTGTTCATTGCATCGAATATATCGTCATCCACGAATTGGCGCATCTTATCGAGAGAAATCATAATAAAAGATTTACGGCGGTTATGGATAAATTTATTCCTCAATGGAGAAGCTATAAAAAAGAATTAAACGGTTCTTTTTTAAATATTGCATGACCCCGGCGGTTCGCAAAACCGTACCGGCAATTTTAGGTAATCTGTCTTTTCGTTAACCGGGTATCCCGAGCCCTCATATTCGTTTGACTTTTTTAAAATAATGGTTTAAAATTAATCATCTTCAATAATACAAACTGCTTCCGCTAATATATTTATCTTAGCTATAAATCTATAAATTTTATGAAACAATTTAAAAAAGTATTGATAGCCAACAGAGGCGAGATTGCTTCGAGAGTTATCAGGGCTTGTAAAGAGCTCGGCATTAAAACCGTCGCAATTTATTCCGAAGCCGACAGCCAGGCCCTTCACGTGAAAAAAGCGGATGAGGCTTATCTTGTAGGCCCCGGTCCGATATCGGGCTATCTTAATATCAACAGGATAGTGGATTTAGCCATAAATACGGGCGCCGACGCCATACATCCGGGATACGGATTTCTGTCGGAAAATCCGAAGTTTCCCGAAGTATGCGAAAAAAGAGGCGTAATATTCATAGGGCCGTCTTCCAAAACTATCGCTATGATGGGAGACAAGATAGAATCCAAAAGGCTTATGAAATCCGTTGGAGTTCCGGTAGTCGAAGGATCGGAAGGCGGGGTCGAATCGGAAGAAGAGGCTGTCGCGGTCGCCAATAAAATAGGCTATCCGGTTATGATAAAAGCTTCGGCGGGCGGGGGAGGAAAAGGCATAAGGATATGCTTTAACGACGAGGAGCTGATTAAAAATTTTTCGCTATCCCGTTCCGAAGCCGAAAAATCGTTCGGAAATCCCGAAGTTTTTATAGAAAAATACATAGAAAAGCCGCACCATATCGAATTTCAGATACTCGCGGATAATTACGGCAACATTATACATCTCGGCGAAAGAGACTGCTCGATACAGAGAAGGCACCAAAAACTGATAGAAATAGCGCCTTCTCTTATACTTAACGAAGAAATGCGCAGAAAAATGGGCGAATCGTCTATAAAAGCCGCACGCGCCTGTAACTACCGCAATGCGGGAACCATAGAATATATCGTGGATAAACACGGAAATTACTACTTTATGGAAATGAACACCAGGATACAGGTGGAACACAGCGTTACGGAAATAGTTACCGGAGTCGATATAGTAGGAGAGCAGATACAGATAGCTATGGGTAAAGAGCTCGACATTAAACAGGAAGACGTTTCTATGAGAGGGTATGCCATAGAATGCCGCATAAATGCCGAAAATCCCAGAAAAGATTTTATCCCCAGCACTGGAAAAATTACGGCTTATTATTCTCCGGGAGGGATAGGAGTTAGGATAGACGGCGCCGTTTATAAAGATTACGTCATTCAGCCTTTTTACGATTCGATGATTGCAAAACTGACGGTTAGCGGCAGAACTTGGGAAGAGACGGTGCGAAGGGCGCAGAGGGCGCTGGACGAATACGTGGTAAAAGGCATTAAGACTACCATACCTTTTCAGCTTAAAATAGTTCAGGACGAAGATTTTTTAAAAGGCAATTTCGATACGCATTTTATAGACGAAAGGCTTTATTTGAGGGACTATAAATTGCAAAAAGACCCTTTCGACCGGATACTTGCGATATCGGCGGCCATATCGGCTTATTACGGAATTTAGTATAATATAAGTAAAAAGGTAAAAATACATGGAAGAAAAAAGCTACATAAGAAAAATAGGCATTACCGAAACGGTTTTAAGGGATGCACACCAATCTCTTTTAGCTACGAGAATGATTACACCTGATATACTCGGCATAGCTAATGTTCTAGATAATATTGGATTCTGGTCTTTAGAGGTGTGGGGAGGAGCGACGTTCGATTCGTGCCTGAGGTTTTTAAAAGAAGACCCGTGGGAAAGGCTCAAAAGAGTCAGAAAGGCATATAAAAATTCAAGGCTCCAGATGCTTTTAAGGGGGCAGAATTTAGTCGGCTACAGGCATTATGCGGACGACGTGGTCGAAAAGTTTGTTTCGTTAAGCGCCGATAACGGTATAGACGTATTCAGGATATTCGATTCGCTGAACGATTTCAGAAACATAAAAAAAGCCGTAGAAACGGCAAAAAAGAAGAAAAAGACCGTCGAGGCTACTATATGCTATACGACAAGCCCCGTCCATACTAACGAGCTTTTTACGCAAATGGCGTTAGAGCTTGAGAATATGGGAGCCGACACTATATGCATAAAAGATATGGCGGGACTTCTCTCCCCCACCAACGCTTATAATCTTGTATCCATGATTAGAAAAAAAATAAGCCTTCCTATACATGTGCATTCCCATTCGACCAGCGGTTTTGCTTCTATGTCTTTATTGAAAGCGGTCGAAGCGGGAGCGGATATTATCGATACGGCCATCTCTTCTATGTCGTGCGGAACGTCGCATCCTCCGACCGAGTCTATGGTTTTTACGTTATCCGAGATGGGTTACGATATTGACCTGGACCTCGAAAAACTTAAAGAAGTTGCGGATTATTTCAGAAACGTGAGGAAAAGATACGGCTCTTTAGAAAGCGAATACACGAATATTAATGCGGATATCATAGTTACTCAGGTTCCCGGCGGAATGATGTCCAATCTGGCAAACCAGCTTAAAGAACAGAACGCCCTCGATAAAATGGAGGAGGTGCTTTACGAAGTCCCCCAGGTTAGGGAGGATTTCGGTTTTCCTCCGTTAGTGACTCCTACCTCCCAGATTGTAGGAACGCAGGCCGCTCTTAACGTTATAACGGGCGAAAAATATAAAGTGGTAACGAGCGAAACAAGAAATTACCTTAAAGGCTATTACGGCAAACCGCCCGCCGAAATTAATTCAGATATTCAGAAACGCGTGCTTGGAAACGAAGAAATAGTTACCGTTAGGCCTGCGGATTTGATAGAGCCGGAATTATCAAAAGAATACAAAGATATTAAAGGGTTTAAAACAAACAAAGAAGATTTACTTTCTTACGTCTTATTTCCAAATATCGCCTTAGAGTTTTTTAAAGCGAGGAAGGAAGGGACTTTGCCGGATTATTCGAAACCTACCGATAAAGAATCGGTTTTACGTCCGGTGCAGGAGCAGAACATCCCGCAAGAATCGGCTGCCGCTTTGGAAAAAGACGGCGGACTGGCTCCGAGCGAGTTTATCGTTACGGTTCACGGCGAAAGCTATAAGATAAAAATTGCAGGCGTAGGACACAAATCCGACCAAAAAAGGCCGTTTTTCTTGAATATCGACGGCGCCCTCGAAGAAGTAGTCATAGAATCGCTTACCGAAATCGTGCCGAGCGCAGGTGGAGAGATAGTCGGCGAAAGCATAGCGAGGTCGAAAAGACCTTCCCCTAAAAGAGACGGAGACGTTTATGCCCCTATGCCCGGAAGAATTACAAAAGTTATAGTTAAAGAAGGCAGTCCGGTAAAAGCGGGCGATACCGTTTTAATAGTAGAAGCGATGAAAATGGAAAACGAGATACATACTCCTATCGACGGCGTTGTCAAAGAAATCTATATAAAAGAAGGGGACAGCGTGAATCCCGACGAAACCTTAATTTACGTCGAGGCTTGCAATGCTTAATTTTGTGGTATAATTTAGTAAGAAGGTGAGTTAATTGATTAGAAAACCAGCCGCAATGGGTTATTTTTATCCCGAAGGGCTGAATAATATAAATAATTTAATAGATTCCTTCGGCGTCGTTCCTCCGAAAGAAAAAATAAACGCTTTCGGCATTGTATCGCCTCACGCAGGATACGTATATTCGGGAAAGACGGCATACGCCGGTTTTTCAAGCATTGATATAAAAAATAATATTATTATTATAGGTCCGAACCATACGGGTATGGGAGCCGATTATTCCGTTATGGATAACGGCAAATACGACTTTAAAGATTTTTCCGTTCCTATTAACGCCGAGCTTGCCGGAGCCATAATAGAAGACGCCGGAAGTCCTTTTGTTTCCGACGAGTTTGCCCATTTGAAAGAACATTCCGTCGAAGTGCAGATACCCCTTCTCTATAATTTAAAAAAAGATTTTAAGATTGTTCCAATAGTAGTTTCTTTTATAAGTTACGCCGATGCGCTGAACGCTTCAAAGGCGATATATAACGCTTTGAGGAAATTGAATCTGCTCGACGACGTTTTAATAGTCGCAAGTTCCGATATGACCCATTACGAACCGGCGGAATCCGCCAAATTAAAAGACGATATCGCCATTAGAGAAATATTGGATTTAAATCCCCGCGGATTATACGAAAAAGTCAGGGAAAACGATATTACTATGTGCGGTTTCATTCCGGCGGCCATAATGCTTAATATCGCTAAAATGGCGGGCCGTACAAAATCGAAGCTTATAGGCTATACGAATTCCGGATATGCGTCAGGCGACTATTCAAGCGTGGTCGGATATTCTTCTATCGTTATATATTAAAAAAATTAATGGATAATATGAAAACAAGATTCGCTCCGAGCCCTACCGGTTACCTGCATATAGGAGGGGCAAGAACGGCTCTTTTTAACTACGCTTACGCAAAACATAACGGCGGAAAATTTGCCTTAAGGATTGAGGATACTGATTTTGAACGCTCGGAAAAAAGGTTCGAAGAAGATATAATTGAAAGCCTTAAGTGGCTTTCCATATTTCCCGACGAAGAAACAATATTTCAGTCCGAACGGCTCGGTATTTATAAATCTTACGTCGTTCAACTTCTAAAAGAAAATAAAGCTTACTACTGCTTTTGTTCGAAAGAGCTTTTGGAAGAAGACAGGAATAAGCTTATCGCAGAAAACAAAAAACCGATGTACGTCGGAAGATGCCGCGAATTAAAACCGGACGAAGCCCTTTTAAAAACCCCACATGTTATCAGATTCAGGGTGGACAGGAGTTCCGGCGCCGCTACGGGATTTAAAGACCTGATAAGAAACCAGCATATAAACGTTAACAACGATGAAATAGACGATTTTGTACTCGTCCGGGAGGACGGCATCCCTACTTATAATTTTGCCGTCGTTATAGACGACGCCCTTACCGGAATAACGCATATCGTAAGGGGAGACGATCACTTAAGCAATACGCCCAAGCAGATAATGCTGTATAATGCGTTAGGGTTTAACGCGCCTGAATTTGCCCATGTTTCCATGATACTGGGTTCCGACGGAAAAAGGTTATCGAAAAGGCATGGCGCTACGTCCGTCAATCAATACAAAAAAGAGGGTTTTTTGCCGGAAGCCCTTGTCAATTATTTAATAAGACTCGGCTGGTCGCATGGAAACGACGAAATATTTTCCATGGAAGATATAATAAAATATTTCGATTTAAAAAACATAAGCAAGTCCGCCGCCGTATTCAATACCGAAAAATTGCTTTGGCTGAATTCCCATTATATAAAATTGAAAGACCCGTTTATTTTAATCAATTTAATTAACGATATAAAAGACGATTCTCAACCCCCCCTATCCATCGATATAAAAACCGCAGCTCTCGTCGAGTCCCTTAAATCCCGCGCGAAAACGCTGGTAGAATTAAGGAATAAACTGGATTTTTTTATCGGTGAAACCATAGATTATAAAGATGAAATTCTGAACGAATTCAATTTTAACGAAAACGATTCTGCGTTTTTAAAATCGTTTGGGGAATTTATCGCAGGTTTAAACGATGAAATTTTTAATTGCGGGGATATGGATTTAACCGCTCGAACGGGTAAAGAAAATGCCTTAGAAAAACTGAAAAATTCTATAGAATCTATAAAAAACGAATTTAACGGTTTTCTGTCTAAAAACAACTGGACGATGAAAGAAAAAGCTATGCTCATACGGCTTGCTTTTACAGGAGAAAAAGTCAGTCCTCCTATATACGAGATGATATTTTCTCTTGGAAAAGAAAGATGCGTTGAAAGAATAGAAAAATTTTCCGATTATATTATAAATATAAAACGTTAATTATTATGCCGTTAAAAATATGCGGAATAGACGAAGCCGGCAGAGGCTGTCTTGCAGGTCCTGTAGTATCGGCGGCGATAATAATAGATAAAAACAAAATTCCTTCAGGCATTAAGGATTCCAAACAGTTAACGGAGGCGAAGAGAAACGAGTATTATAAGATGCTTATCTCTGATGCCTCTTCTTATTCAATCGGCGCCGCATCCCACAATGAAATCGACGAAATCAATATTTTAAAAGCGGCTATGCTTTCTATGCAGAGGGCGTTCGACGGCTTATCCGTAAAACCGGACGTAGTAATTATAGACGGTCCGTCCGTCCCCGGGGGTTTAACCGGCATCGCGGGATTGAAAGTTATTCCGGTTATCAAGGGAGACGACAGAGTCAAGCTGGTCGCCTGCGCTTCCGTAATAGCCAAAGTTTTCAGGGACGAGCTGATGGTTAGGCTCGACGAAAAATATCCGCATTACGGTTTTAAGCGGCATAAGGGCTATGCAACGGCGGAACACAAAAATAACCTTATAAAATACGGATTTAGCGATATTCACAGAAAAACCTTTAAGTTTTAAGGGTAAATAATATACAATAAAAAAATGGATACGGATAATAAAATAACGGGCGGCAAGTCGTTGAATAAAAGTAAAGGAGACAAAGGGGAAATAATAGCCGCAGAGTTTTTGCAAAAAATCGGATATAAAATTATAAGAACGAAATTTAGAAGGGGGCGCTACGAAATAGATATTATAGCCGAAAGCGAAAACGGGGTTTTAAATTTTATAGAAGTAAAAACAAGGTTTGAAAGCAAATTCGGAAAGCCTTATGAAGCCGTGGACAGAAATAAGTTAAAAAAAATAATAGAAGTATCCGATTTTTTTTTGATGAATTCCGGTATAGACAGAGAAAAAAAATTTATAAATTACGGAATTGTTTCGATTGAATATATAGAGCGAAGTTCGATTAAATTAATTTTTTTCGAAAATATTATTGACTAAGATAAATGAAAAAAAATAATTCGATGAAAATCTGCCTTGCTCAGACTAATCCAAAGGTCGGGGATTTAAAGAAGAATATCGAAAACCATGTTGAAATTATTTCCGGCGCGAAGGTTCAGGGGGCTGAACTTGTAGTTTTTCCGGAACTTTCTTTAACGGGCTATTTTTTAAAAGACAGCGTTTACGACCTCGGCATAAATATTCATACCGGAGAATCCGCAGTTTTAAAACCGATTTATAAAACGTCCGAAGATTTGAATATTTCGGTTATTGCAGGTTTCGTCGAAAAAGATGAGGATTTTAATTTCTACAACTCTTCCTTCTGTATTTCTAAGGGCAAGCTGATTAACGTACATAGGAAAGTTTATCTGCCGACATACGGAATGTTTGAAGAATTAAGATATTTTAAGCCCGGAGACGGATTCGGCGTTTTCGATATGGACGGGGTCAAAGTTTCCGTTTTGACCTGCGAAGATGCATGGCACCTTTCTTCATCTTATATTGCGGTAAATAAAGGAGCGCATATAATTATAGTTAATTCGGCATCTCCGGCAAGAGGCATTGCCGCCGGACTTAATAAATTTAATTCCATGAATATGTGGGAGGAATTGCTTTCCGTTATAGCTTTTTATTACAAAAGCTACGTCATATACGTTAACAGGGTGGGTTTTGAAGACGGAATAGGATTCTCAGGCGGTTCGTGTATATTCAATCCTTTGGGAGAGATGGAAAAAAAGCTGGATTATTTAGAAGAAGGGGTAGTTTCGGCCGATATAAATTTAGACCTCCTTAACAACGAAAGATTTAAAACGCCTCTCATAAGGGACGAGAATTTAAACCTGACTCTTAAAGAAATAGAAAGCATAGTAAATAACGAAACGATAAAATGAAAAAAGAACTTCCCAAAATAGACGAATATAATTTTCCTCTAATTTATAAACACCTTTCTAATTTTATTAAGATAGAAGTTTCAAAGGCACGGGTAAATAGCGTAGTCCTGGGGCTGTCAGGCGGCATAGATTCCGCCGTAGCATGTTATTTGGCATCGAATGCGCTGGGAAAAGAAAACGTAACGGCGCTTATTATGCCCTACGAAAGCAGTTCCGCGGCAAGCATGGACGATGCCCTTATAGTCGTAAAGACGCTCGGCATTTCCCATTACGTTATAGATATAACGAAACAGATAAACGAATATTTTGCGAAAGAAGGAAACTCAGGAGATGCCGAAGGCATAAGGATTAGAAAAGGCAATAAGATGGCAAGAGAAAGAATGTCTATATTATACGATTATTCATATAAATTAAATTCTTTAGTTCTTGGAACAAGCAATAAATCGGAACTTCTTTTAGGATACGGAACGCTGTACGGAGATATGGCGTCGGCGTTGAATCCTATAGGCGATATTTATAAAACGCAGATATATCAGCTTGCAGGACATCTCGACATTCCTAAAAATATAATAGCGAAGCCTCCTTCAGCCGATTTATGGGCGGGACAGTCCGACGAAAAAGAACTGGGGTTTTCCTATGAAACCGCCGACGGCATAATGTATCTTTTAATAGATAAAATGTATAAACCGGAAGTGGCGGTATCTTTGGGCTATGACGAGAAACTTGTCGATAAAATATACGGCAAGATAAAAAAATCCCAGTATAAAAGGCGGATGCCTTTAATAGCAAAGGTTTCGGAGAGGACGATAAATATAGACTTCAGATATTTAAGGGATTGGGCGTAATCAGATGAGCGCATTATATGTGGTCGCCACTCCCATAGGAAACCTTGAGGATATTACTATAAGAGCGTTAAAGGTAATGAGGCAGGCGGATTTTATAGCATGCGAAGATACGAGGAAAACGCGGATATTGACCTCCCGCTATCATATAAAAACAAGATTAATTCCTTACCACGAATATAATAAAAAATCTGCGGCAGACGGCATCGTTGCAACAATATTAAAAGATAAAAACGTTGCGCTGGTCAGCGAAGCGGGAACGCCCCTGATTTCCGACCCAGGTTCGTATTTAGTAAGGCTATGCGTGGAAAAGGGAATAAAAGTAGTTCCGATTCCCGGACCTTCAAGCGTATTGGCGGCGCTTTCCGCATCCGGACTGGATACTTCCGAGTTTACGTTTATAGGGTTTTTACCGAAAAAAGGAGGCAAAAGAAAGAAACTCCTTGCCAAACTAAAAGAAGAAAAAAGAGTTTTTATATTGTTTGAACCGGGAAGAAGCGTAGAAAAACTTCTTGACGATATAAACGAAATTTTAGGAAATATAAAAATTTGTTATGCAAAAGAATTGACGAAAATTTACGAGTCTATAGAAACAAAAGATTTAAAGGAGGTAATGGAGGAAATAAAACTCAGGCCCGAACTCATCAAAGGCGAAATCACTATAGTAGCCGACCCCTTGCTAAAACCTGGAATCGAAGCGGAGGAATACCCTATCTTAAAATTTTAAAATCTTTAAAATTAGATAAACCGTCCTGTTCGTAAAGTTTAACTTCTTTTACTTTGGAAGAAGGAGGTCCGACGTGAACGGAAGCGATAATTTCCTTTATGCGTTCTTCCTCTCCCTCGAAAAATGCTTCCACGTGGCCGTCATGAGTGTTCATAACGTATCCCTTTATGCCTATTCTTTCGGCTTCAAGTTTTGTAAAATTGCGGAAGTTTACGCCCTGAACTATTCCTTTGATTATAACCCTGTAAGATTTTAACGCCATAATCAAATAAAATTTATAACCGTTTAACCATACGTTTATTTATGTTATTTAGTATGGTGGGCCGCGGTATGCTTATGGTGTTCGGTATGAGCATGAGCGCCGTGAGCCTGTTTGTTGACTTTTTCTTCCAGCGTTTTTATTTTCTCTTCTAATTCTTTTATTTCCGAACCGCGCGCTATATCCGCTTTGCTTAGGGCTTTTTTTACCGATTCGTCGATTAAAGACAACAGCTTGGTTTTATTGGAATCGTATATGCCTTTCATTTTTTTGGAAAAATCCTCGGCTTCTTTTTTTCCGAAATCCTGGGTTACGATAAATTCATCAAGAATTTTTTGGAATCTATCCTCGGTCGCCGTAAGAACGGTTCCGATAAATTCCGTAAACTTGTCTAGAGGCGTTTTTGAATTTTCCATAAGAAATCTCCTTTATTTAATATTAACTAACTTATATCTAATAATATAAGTATATCATTAATATTTATAAAAGAACCGGTTAAATATAAAATAATCGCGTATTTTATATTTACTGCTGTTGAGCCATATCGAGCCTTTCTATTTTGGCTTCTTTGCCTTTTTTCTTTCTTAAATAATACAGTTTTGCCCTTCTGACTTTTCCTTGATACAATAGTTCGATTTTATCGATTAAAGGAGAATTTATTAAAAAAGTTTTTTCTACCCCTACGCCGTAAGAATTTTTTCTGACGGTAAATGCAGACCTAATACCGCTCCCTTTTCTTGCTATGACGACTCCTTCATAAACCTGAATCCTTTCTTTGTCCCCTTCTTTTATCTTCTGGTGCACTTTAACGGTGTCTCCCGATTTGAATTGGGGGGTATCGGTTTTTAAAGACGAATTTTCAATTTTTTCGATGATATTCATTGGAATCTCCTTTATTTTTTATAGTTGAAATTAATATATTTATAAATTTTATTCGGCATTTCCGCCGTTTTCGTCAATGGCCGCACTCCTATTTTCCGCCGTTTTCTTTAATGCTTTTTCAGCTCTCCACTCGTTTATCAGCTTATGGTTGCCGCCGAGCAGGATATCGGGAACCGGTTTGCCGTTTAATACCTTAGGCTTGGTGTATTGCGGATATTCCAGTATTTTGCCTAAATCTCCGGAAAGGCTTTCTTCCTTAAGCGAATCAGGATTTCCGAGGAACCCCTTAAAATATCTGCCGACTGTTTCTATTAATACGACGGCGGCTATTTCCCCGCCCGACAGTATATAATTTCCAATCGATATTTCAACTCCGTCCGTAATATCCGTTACTCTTGCATCTATTCCTTCGTATCTTCCGCAAATTATTATTATATGGTTATAACCGGACAAATCTTCGGCCGTATTAGAATTAAGCAATTTTCCGGATGCGGACATTATAACGGTAATATGTTTTTTATTTTTATACGCATAATTTGTCAGAGCATATTCATAGGCTTTAAGAATAGGTTCGGCCATTAAAAGCTGGCCGGCTCCGCCTCCGTAAATCTTATCGTCCACCCTTTTATGCTTATCCTTGGAAAAATCTCTCGGGTTAATTATATTTATTTCCATAAGTCCGGTTTTTAAGGCTCTGCCGATGAGTCCGGCCTTAAGGAAAGACTCGAAATATTCGGGCATTATCGAAATAACGTCGATGACTTTTTTATTTTCGTCGATTTGATGAATCATATTTTATAATTTTCTTCGTTCTTTACTATTATCTTTAAATTTTTAATATCGATTGATAAAACATTTTCTTCGGACATTGGAATTAAATAAGCGGCTTCGTTCGATTTTATTTCGATTATATCGGTTTCGCCCGCATAAATCTCAGAGACCGTTCCTAAGCTTTTGTTATTTTCGTTATAACAGTTTAAGCCTATTAAATCCGAAATTAAATATTCGTCCCGTTTTAAATTTATATCCGTTTTTTTAATATATACGGGGACCTTTTTAAAATTTTCGGCAGATTCCATAGAATTAACGCCGCAAAGCTTAATTAGATGCCCCTTGTTTACCCGCCTTATTTTTTCGATTTTAAGGGGTTCAAGTCCGTAACTTTTCTCGACGAACAGCGGAATGTTAGAATCAAGCGCATCCGACAGGGGATTATAAGTTGCAAATAAAAGTTCCCCGCAAATACCGTGAGGTTTTATAAATTCCCCTATACAGACGCAGTCGTTCATTTACCCTGTTGTTTTTTGACTAAGGACATAACCGTATCGCTAGGCTTAGCGCCTAAGCTTATCCATTTGTCGAATTTGTCTTTGTCGATAGTAAATTGAGCCGTATTCGAGCAGGGATTATAAGTACCCAGTATCTCGATGAATTTTTTCTGCACGGCTTTTTCGCCCGAAGCCGCCACGATTCTGTAAAAAGGTTTTTTGTGAGAACCGATTCTCGTAAGTCTGATTTTTACCGCCACTTTAAATCTCCTTTGTTAAACATATTTTTAATATTATTTATATTCTTTAAAGAACC
>JAKAKK010000001.1 GCA_021813525.1 bacterium | reverse complement strand
TGCTTTTTAATCATATCTATCCTATTCATATCTTAATATATCCGATTGCTGGTCGGGTTGGCCATTATTACTTTACTAATACTATATAATATCAAATTTTTAATTAAAAAAATCAATTGTTTAAAAAATATTGCTAACAACTTTTAAAATGTCTGCACATAAAAATAAACCATCTAGGAAATTCCATAAAGAACGCGGGATTCAACATGCGCGCTGTCAGGCACGCGTTAGCCCGGGAAAGGTATGCGGAACTGATTGCGAAGGAAAATCGGACAGGGAAGCCAGGCAGGTCGTTTCCAACGAACTCGGACACGGAAGAATTTATGTGACGAAAGTCTATCTGGGGAAATGAACGGAAAGGGACGAAAAAATATTGAATTAAACGGTTCTATCTCTTATAGATGTCTCTTCTATGGCCGACGGCCTGTATTGAGATAGACTCGTCCTCAATCATGTATATAACTCTATAATCGCCTATCCTGAACTTGTAAACCCCGGCCAAATCTCCGGAAAGGGGTTGGGAATTATATTGTCGAAGTGTTCCGAGAACCACTCTATCTTACTCATAATGCGCCTTGCGACAGGTTTGTCTAGCCTGCCGAGGTCTTCCAACGCGTTCTCGGTCCACTCGACATTATACAAACCTTTTCAGCGCCTCCGCGTGGGATATTTTCTTGGAAGGATTTTTTAACCTGCGTTCCAGTTCGGCTTTAAATTCTTCTTTAAGAGCTAAACCGGAATCGGGGTCGCCAAGCAGTTCTACAACCTTTTCCTCTATAATCTGGTTAAGGTCTTCAATGGTAATGTCATTAATTTTACTCATATGAATATTACAACACAAAAATCTTTTAAAAAATTTATTTTTCTTATCCTAAACATCGTTAACCGCCTTTCTTAGAGTGTCCGGCGATAAGCTTCGCGGACTGTTTATCCGTCGTCTTCTTGCTTCCCTGGTATTTCCTGCAGTTATAGGTAATGCAGTAATACCAGTTCTTAGAATTTTTAAGCCTGTAAATGCTCGCCGTCTTTATACATCCTTACCGGTTGATACTATAGGACATTATATCAAAAGTATAGAAATAGGATAGGAAAAAAATTGCATAAAGGACTATTTTGGTTCGTTTTCACGCATAAACCTGCGTGATGAAAAAACCTGGAAAGTTGCTTATTTACTGCTCTTTTTTAAATGGCTGGGGGAGAAGGATTCGAACCTCCGTAATGGGAGTCAGAGTCCCAGGTCCTGCCGCTAGACGATCCCCCAATGAATGGAATGAATAACTTGATTTATGATTATATAATATTGCGGCGCCTCAATTCAAGAAAATTTTAAAAAACCCCGTAAATTTTATATCCGCAGAACTTGCATATGCCTTCGCCCGCTCCGCCTGCCCCTTTAATCACGTTATTTTCCAGAATATTATAACCCTGCCTCTTTATTAAAAGTTTCCCGCATGACGGACAGCGCGTATCTTCATAGCCTTCCAACCGGATATTTCCCGCGTAAATATATTTCAATCCCGCCTCCTTTCCGATGTTATAGGCGTTTACTATGGTTTTTTCCGCCGTAATATGTCCGTCCTGCATCTTATACAAAGGAAAAAACCGCGAAATATGCCACGGCAGGCTTGAATCTACGGAGACGATAAAATCCGCTATTTTTTTAATTTCTTCGTCGTTGTTATTATATTCGTCTATCAAAAGGGTGGTCAGTTCTAAATGAACGCCGTTTTTATAAAACAGCTTTACCGTTTCCAGGACAGGCTCGAGCCTTCCCCCGCATATTTTTCTATAACTTGCATCGTTAAAAAATTTTATATCGACGTTTGCCGCATCCAAAAGCCCTTTGGCGGCATTTATCGATTCTTCCGTATAATAGCCGTTTGTAACGAAAACATTTTTTAAGCCTTTCTTGTGCGCAAACTCCATAACGTCTAAGCTGTAATCGAAGAAAACCGCAGGGTCGGTGTAAGTATATGAAATAGACCGGCAGTTTGCTTTTAAAGCGTTTTCTACGACTTCTTCCGGCGGCGTTTGTTTTAATCCCTTAAAATATTCGAGGTAAACCTCGTAATTTTCGTCCCGGTAACTTTGCGATATATCGGCGTTTTGGCATCCTAAGCACCTGAAATTACACCCGGGCGAAGCGATGGAATATGAAAAAGTACCCGGCATAAAATGAAAAAGCGGCTTTTTTTCTATAGGGTCAACGCTTTGTGCGACTAAAATTCCGTAATTTATACTGTACAGAACCCCGCCTTTATTTGTAATGGTTTTGCATACTCCTAATTTGCCGTCCTTAATCCTGCACTTATGGGCGCAAATAAGACACTGCGTATATTCATCCTCTTTATTAAAAAGTCTTATAGCTTTCATTTTATTTATTCTCCTTTTCTATATGCAACCGGTTAGCCCTTTATCTTAACCTTATCCCTCTACTTTGTTTCTTCCGGTGTTCTTGGCTCTGTATAAATTATCGTCCGCAATCTTTAAAAGACTGTTTAAAATATCGTCCGGGTCTCCGTTATTTTTTATGCTTTTGCCGTCCGGCAGGGACCTCAAACTCGAAACCCCTATGGATACCGTAATATTTAAATTTAAATTGTCTTCAAAATTATATATTTTGTTCTTTATATAAATTCTCAATTTTTCCATTAAATTAAACGCGTTTTCTTTATCCGTATCCGGCAGTATCATGACGAATTCGTCTCCGCCGTACCTTGTTATGATATCCTGCTTTCGCATTAAAACATTTTTCAAATCGCTGGTAAATTTCGTCAGCATGACGTCTCCGGTATGATGGCCGTAATTGTCGTTTATATTTTTGAATTTATCTATATCCAATACGGCAAAGGAAAGGTCGGCAGAATTCCTGTGCGCCCTGACGATTTCCCTTTTCGCGAATTCATACATAAACCTTCTGTTGTATATTCCGGTCAAAGAATCGGTAATCGCAAGCTCTTTGTTTGTTTCTATCAATATAAGTTTTGCGAACACCGGCGAAGCTATATTGATTATCTCCTTTATCAGGTCCGTCATTTCCTGCGTAAAAAAATCTTTATCTTCCGAATCTATCGAAACGGTCCCCGCTACCTCGTCGCTGATTTTCAGGCAAAAACATTTGTAACTCCCGGCCGTACCGCGAAACTCGCAGTTATCGACCGTTCCGCCGCAGTTTTTATTTTTACAGTCGTTTATTAAAAGCCTGCAGTTAGACAGATAATCTTCGTAATCAATATTGTTAGTCGTCACGATAATTTTACCTGACTTTTCCGAAGCCGGAACTTCAACCGCCTTGTTTTCATTTCCGCTGTAAATCAAAGAAGTAACCGTTTTCCTATTAACTGTATCGAATATGTTTATATGCAGAGAATCCACCCCGCCTCCGCCGTCTTTTTTTATGGAATAAATTCCTTCCGCGAATGTTTTTATGGCATATTCAAGCGTAAAAACCATGGATAATTTATAGGACAGTTCGTTCAAGAGGTTGAGCTTTTTATTAGAATTCTCGAGATGGGCGATAACAAGATTATTTTCTTCCTGCTTTTTAATGATAGTATTATTTAAAACCGTAATCGCCTGCGCAAATTCGTAAAATTCATCGCCTGCTTTCCGGTATTTTTCGGTTAAATCTATTTTATTCGGATTTTTAACGTCTATCTTTTTAATATTAAATAATAAATCTTCGAGGGGATAGATAAAAATTCTTTTTAAAATTATATAAACCGAGAACAAAGATATAACGATAAAAATTAATATAGTAAAGAGCGGAGCATAATATCTTAAAAGCGAAAAATAAAAGAAATTAAAATATTTAATTCTTACTATAAGGAAGCCTAGAACAATTAAAAATATTATCAGGTAAGAAACGAAAAAAAGCGATAAAATTTTGAATTTTAATGTTTTTATATTCATTTTAAAATATTTTGATATTTAGAAATTAAAACGGTGTTTTTATATTTAATTATACTCCAAATTTTTATCTTTAAAAATTGCATTTTACTTTTTATTTATGTAAAATTAATTTAAAGTTGAAATTGAATTATAATTTTAAAATTAAAGGTGCAAAAATGCAGACTAAAAATAAAAAGGAATCCGTCGGCAAAAAAAAAGATAAAACTAATTACCTTATTAAAACGGTTTTAAATTCTCTTGACCTTTTAGAGGCTTTTAAAGGCGAAAAGCCGGAGCTTGGCGTAAGCGAACTCAGTAAAATTCTAAAACTTCATAAAAATAAGATTTTCAGGCTTCTTGCCACTTTGGAATATATGGGATATATCGAACAGGACCCGTTTACCGAAAATTACCGCTTAGGCTTAAAAAGCCTTGAGCTTGGACAGTCTTTTATCCATCATTTAAGGCTGTTGAGCATAGCCAAACCCGTTCTTAAGGAATTGGTCGATAAGTTAAAAGAGTCTGCATACGTCGGGGTCATAAGAGAAAAGAAGGTAATTTATCTCGATATAGTAGAAGCAGACCAGGTTTTAAAAGTCGCTTCGAGGGTGGGCAATATGCTTCCCGTTTATGCTACCGCTATAGGAAAATCTCAAATCGCTTTCGAGCCTAAAGAGAACGTGGAAAGACTTTTGCCTGAGAAACTTACCCCTTTTACCAAAAATACCATAACCGATAAAGAAAGCCTTTTTAAAGAATTAGAGAAAGTAAAACGCCAGGGATACGCTATAGACAATGAAGAGCTCGACGAAGGCATCATATGTATCGGCGCTCCCCTGAGAGACTACACCACCCATATCATCGGAGGCATATCGGTTTCCGCCCCGGTAATAAGAACGACTCCGGAAAAACTTAAAGACGTTATTATCCCTCTTACCATTGAAGCAAGCAATGCGATTTCTGGAAAATTAGGATATGAAATAGGCAAGAAGTACTCCGAATAAATCTTTCCGATTAAAATTTGAATTTTAGCGCTATTAGGTTTATAATTAAATAAAAGGAACTTAAATTTATTTATAAATACTAAGATATTAGGTTACGGAGGTCAAGATGCTTTTAAAAGAAGAAAAATCTTTCAGGGAAAAAAGGTCGGAATTAAGGCACAAAATCGTGGACGGGATATACGACAGAATTCCCGTAGATGTGGTAGAACACTTAGGCAATGCAAATAAAGAATTAATCTTTGCTATAGAAGGCGTTTTCAACGGTTTCGTTAAAAGAATCGACGATAGAATCGCAAAAACGAAAGAACGCAGGTCTAAAACCGGCGGGGGCGAAACCGGCGGCAATAATGAAAACAACGACGAAGAATAAAAATAATATCGGCAAAACGCTTTTACTAAAATTTAAAGCGCTTTGCCGATAGATAATCTAAAAAGCGCAACCTTTCCTTATTTGCTTTTTGCTTTTGCAGGTTTGCTTTTAGACGTTGAAGCAGATTTTTTAGAAGCGCATGCCATTTTAATCACCTCCGTTACCTTTTATTAATTAAACGGTATATTTGATAATTATCTTTAATAATTATCAACGTTAAATAAAGTATACCATAATAAAAACAAAAAATTATTTTTACGCTATAAATTAAATTTCGGTAATCATCGGGAAAATAAAGGGATGCCTGTCTATAGTCTTATTTAAATATTTCTTTAAAGCCTTTCTTATATCGTCTTTAACTTTTACCCAGTCCACGTTTTCGTGTTTTTGATTTTCTTCTATAACGTTCATAACCAGTTTATACAGAACGTCGTTTAATTCCTTAAAATAATCCTCGAAGACGAACCCCTTAGAAACTATATCCGGGCCTGAAATTATGCCCGACGTCTTGGAATCTACGACGAGCTGGACTATAATCATTCCGTTTTCGGAAAGATGGGCACGTTCTTTAAGGGTATGGGTGCCGACGTCGCCTATTCCTTTACCGTCCACGAATATTCTGCCGGCATAAGCGTCTGCACCCCTGACGCATTCGGATTCGCCGTTAAATTCAAGACTGTTCCCGTTTTCTAGGACAAAAACGTTTGCCGACGGAATTCCCGAATTAACGGCAAGTTTTTTATGCTGGTATAAATGTTTTAATTCTCCGTGAACCGGAATAAAATATTTAGGTTTAACTATATTTATCATAAATTTAAGCTCTTCTTTGCTTGCATGTCCCGATACGTGTATTTCGGATATATTTTCGTAATAAACTTCGGCCCCTCTTTTATAAAGATTATTTATTATTTTCGATATGGCTTTCTCGTTTCCGGGGATAAATTTCGAGGACATTAAGACGAGGTCGTTGGGCTTGATTTTTATATATTTGTGGTCGTCAACCGAAATTCTGGAAAGCGCGGACATCGCTTCGCCCTGAGTACCTGTAGTCAGTATTAAAAGCTCTTCCGGTTTATAATAGCCTATCGTTTCCTCGTCTATTAAAATATCCTCAGGAATTTTCAAATATCCTAATTTTCTTGCTACTTTAGTATATGTCATAAGGCTTCTTCCGCTGAATATAACCTTTTTATTAAATTCGGCGGCAAGCGAAAGAAGTTCCGAAATCCTGTGTATATTAGAAGCAAATAAAGCCACTATAATTCTTGCGTTATTATCCCTGAAAATATTTCTGAAGGTCTTTTTTATGTCGTTTTCCGATATCGTAAATCCTTCTTTTTCTATATTGGTAGAATCGGAAAATAAAGCTAAAACTCCGTTGTCTCCGTAATGGGCAAGCCTGTTTATATCGGTTACGGCATTTTTTTCGAGGGTCTGGTCGAGTTTAAAATCTCCGGTATGTATTATGGTTCCGACCGGCGTTTTTATGGCAAGGCTTGCTCCGTCGATTATCGAGTGGGCTACTCTTATAAATTCGATTTCAAAATCGCCGAGGGTTATAGAGTTGCCGGTTTTAACGGTAAAAAGCGACACCTTAAAAGGCAGGTCATGTTCTTTTAATTTTTCTTCGAGTATTCCAAGGGTAAACGGAGTGCCGAATATCGGAATATTAAGCTCTCTTAAAACATAAGGTATGGCGCCTATATGGTCTTCATGCCCGTGGGTAAGAACGATGCCTTTAATCTTTTTCTTTTTTTCGGGGTCGTATAAATATCTTATGTCGGGAATTACCATATCTATCCCCAGCATATAGTCCTCAGGAAACATGATTCCGGAATCGACGATTATAATGTCTTTTTCGGTTTCGTAAACCATCATATTGAGGCCGATTTCGCCCAACCCCCCGAGCGGGGTAACTTTTAAAGTTAGTCCCATTCTTTTCTTATTTTCTCAATATAATTTTTTGGGTAAATTCCTTTAGCGATACCTGCAAATTCGGAAATATCTTTTGGAACTAAAGTTATAATTATTGAATTATCTATCGTATCGATAAAAATATCGTCTCCTTCCTTAATATTTATTTGTTTCTAATTTTTTTTAGGTATAACTATTTTGAGCTTTCTTACCTATTTTTAATAATTCAGGCATTTTAAATTTCTCGCTATTAATTTTATCATCTGATACTTCTTTTTTCAAGAAAATTGCTTAAATTTGCTTAAATTCTAATGCCGTGCTTATTTCCTCTTCTATCGTTTTAATTAAGCCGTCTTCCTTGCCGGACGCTAAACCCTTATTTCTTTCGGTTACTTCTATAGGCAGTAAAATGTAAAGTTCGACTTTTTGCCCCGGATGGACTGCAAGGCTGTTTTTTCTTAAAATATTTACGGTTCCTTTAATTGCAACCGGCAGGACCGTTATGTTGCCCTGCTTTAAAAACATATTAAGTCCGCCTTTTTTAAAACTTAAAAGTTTTCCGTCCAAAGACCTAGTGCCTTCGGGAAAAATGAGTATCGAGGTTTTATTTTTAAGCATCTCGGTTGATTTTTTAACGCTTTTAAGCGCGCTCCTTAGATTTTCCCTGTCTATGGGAATATAGCCGAGCCTTTTCATAGAGCGGCCAAGAAAAGGTATTTTAAAAAGAGACGCCTTTGCAATAAATTTAAAATTTAAGTCTAGCGAGGCAAGTAGAACGAATATGTCGAAATAACTCTGGTGGTTGGACACAATAAGATATGATTTTGAATCACCTATATTTTCCAAACCGTTGAGGCTTATATTAATACCTAAAAACTTTACTATAGTTTTTCCCCATAATCTTGCAATTTCTTGAGTTCTCTCCATGTTGCCTAAAAACGAAATTAAAATTGCGGCGGGGGCAAAAAAAATTGTGGCAAGTATAATTATGCACCATGATTTTATGCTGATTAAAATATCTAATATTTTTTCTGCGTAACTCATTAATAAAAATATTTCCGAATCAAGATTGCAATAAATTTGCTATATTTACGGCAACTGAAACCATGAAGTAGGTATTATTTTAGACGGCATTGACGGAATTTTTTGGGTTAAAATCGCACCTGTAGATGTAGTTACTATCAAATTTCCGTTTGATATAACGGGCGCCGACGGTACACCTGAACCTATAGTTAGAGATTGAGCCGCGCCACCGCCAGTTATAGTATTTGAAATCGTTGCCGTCGTTCCGTTTACAGTGATAGTCCCTCCGCCGTTAAGATAATAAACCGCATATAATTTTGCCGTTCCAAGGCCGCAGGCGTTAGAAGCGGCTGATGGTATATAGGTGTCGAAATAAACTATGCCATCATAAACTTTCGGAGAACTAACAACTTTTTCTCCAGCACTTAATGTTATATACCAACCGTCGCTTGTTAAGGTTCCTATGCCGCTTATGCCGGTTTCATCCGTTAAGTTAGTTTCGTTATATGCTCCGTGGGCGGGACACTCCCCTATCCCTTGAGCCCCTGCAGTATTTAATCCTATTAATTCGTTATTTCTTGTAGTATTCATTTCCGTTAAATCAGCCCTGTTACCGGTTCCAAAATACAGCCATAAATTGCCCAAATTATCGTAGGAAATTGATGGGGGGAAAAAAATATTCAAAGGAGAAGCAGTCTGGCTTGAGGCAAAAACCCTGCATCCAGTCCAGTTTGAACTGCCATTTGCGGCATAAGGAGACGTTCCGTTAGGAATATTAAACGCCCATAGCTGGCCGCCTAAATCTCCAACATAAAATGCCTGTAACTGTCCAAACGAAGGATAAGGGGCTATAGCCGAAGGTATGGAATATTTCATATTAGCATCGTTTGTGCTATCAAACTTCCATAGCTCCTGCTCATCGGTATAATTAGGATTTGCCGTAGTTCCCGTATTTACTGGATTAGGTTCGGCATATAAAGCATATACTGCCTGTCCTGCTGTATTATTAGACGAATATCCGCCGCCTAAAAAAGCGGCGTATGTTTCGACATACTGCGGAGCAACTAATGGGCTTCCAGGATTTGGGTTATTCTGGCACAGTCCGGTTCCGCCATTGGTCGAATTGTAATAAAAAGTATTTGGAAGGCATACGTATGTTATAAATGGCTGAGACCATGTATTGCCCATTGGAGCGGTTGTAGCCGAAACATCCGAAAAATCCCATAGCGGGTCGGGATATGTGTTTACAACAACGTTCGACGGATTTGAAAGATCCAGTGCAAAATAGTTATATCCTCCGCTTCTTTCCCCTCCTATTAAAACGGTATGCCAGCTAGATGAAGGTATTCCCGTCGGCACAACCTGATAATTAACCGCATCTATACTATTAGCTTTCGTTCCATTAAAAACATTGCCGAAAAATACGTCGCTTACTCCAGGAGTAGCATCTACAAATTCAAAGTAGGGATAATAAGTATCAAAGTTCGTCGATGAACCCATTAAGGACAGTTCATACCAACAGGTAATTTTCGGAAGAGTAAGCGAACTGCCTGTAGGACACACTTCTTCGTTACCAACAGGAGGTTCATTTAAAAAATCCGGCGGTATGTAACCGAATATCTCTTCTCCCGTGCCGTAACCGTATGTATTTAAAGTTGAACCAGGACCTGTGCCGTAACTTCCGGCATCAAATCCGTGAAGCATACCGTCATTGGCTCCGGCAACCAAAACATTCTGCCTAGTGACATATTGAGGTAGAGTTTTAAAAGCCTGATAGGATGCGCTTGAATATGGATAAGCTGGAGGACCTATCAATACCGGCTGAGAGTGGTATATAGCTCCCAATTTCCAGTTATTAGTCGCTTCGCCCGGGTCAAGCACAAAATTTATAATATTGTCGGCGCAGGCTTTTTCGGAAGCAGAGCTTGGACATACGGCGTTATAATTAGTAGAAGTAAGTCCCAAAAGAGTTTCCAAGTTAGTATCGTTGCTAACACTAAAAGGTATTATAACATCGGAACCTGTTGTAGCGTCAAAGTCGCTGGTAATTACGTATCTTGTTGATTGGTTTTCAAGTACGGCTCCAGCTCCGTTGCCGTTATCCCAGTAAGAATCGCTTGTAATCACTATACCATTGGCATTAACTGCTAGGCCTGCCGGGCCTATCAACTGGCCCTGCGAATTTAAAGTAAAATTAAAAATATTCCCGTCACCCCATAGCGGCTGATTAACCGACTCAAAATTGGCGTAATAAGCATAATTTCCTGACGAGCTCGGCGTCTGTTCTATAACCGGCGACACGTAAGACCCTGACGACACTATTGCTTGAACGATAATTCCGAGGTCGTTTGCAACATCTTCTGACGTGGTTGCGGGAAAATAAGTGCTTGTCCCCCCTGCAATGGCCATAGCCTGCAAGACTGCTGCCGCCTGAGCATTCAAAGAAGGATTTACTCCGGCGCCCAGACCTATGACATATGTATCTATGCCCTGGTTTTTTAAATCTGTAATTTCATTTATAGTTTCCTGTAACGCATTGTCGTTAGTAGATGCAAGAGAGCCGTCAGCGTTGAACGTTGCAGTAACGTCGTAACCTGCAGCAGCAGCGCTGCCTATAGGCGGCCAGTTTTTGCCGTTTTGGTCATAAGTCGGCAGACCGTCCGTAACAAAAATTACATACTTCTTGGCAGGACATGTCGTGGAAGGCAAAGATGGAAATCCGCCCGTACCTGTGAGATAAGACAATGCGCTTGCCAGTGTTCCAGCCATGGGAGCATTTACGGCATCCGCTTTTATCTCAGATGTGCTACTATTATTTGTTTCCGGAGCAAGATAATTTTGAAATAAAGTTTGCTGGGTCGAGGCCGAAACTGCAATAGGAATTACAAGGTCACCTTTATTAGTAACATTATTATAATAGCCGAATCCTCTTTCGGAATACCATACCTGCGGGGAATACGGCACATAACCAGCATTGGTCGGAGAAGTTGAAAAACCTCCCGTACCGTCAGTACCTAAACTATAAGACTCTGAAATAGTTCCATTATTATAATTCGTTAATGAATAATTGGGCGGATACGGCGATGCAGGATGCGGACCGCTGTAATTGACAAAATTTGTCGGCTCTGCCCCCGCATATAATACATCATTAATGCTAGGTTCGTCGCTGGTGTCCTGAATGTATAAATATGGGTCGTTATAACTCACTCCTCCGGAATAAAGACTTTCTATATCGTTACATGCAGTATATGTTTGCTGATAACACGGGTTCGGCACGCTCTGCAAACCTGCCGGAGCAGTAGCGGAATTTCCAAACTCAAAGCCTCCTGAACCGCTCATATAATACACCCATGTAGTATAAACGGATGGGCTTCCAGATACCCCGTAGTCCATAAGACCGAACTGAACATCGCTTGCCCATTCGTTGTAAACCGCCATAATTGCCGCCTTAGCAACATTCAGACGGCTGGCGGAGTTGTCTAAGTATTCGCCGCTTTGATTGACGGTGTATGGTGCGCTTCCAGTGGTAGTTCCAGTTACCGGAGCAATGAATCCGGCAGGAAGCGTATAATTTAGAGGACTGGAAGACGACTGGTCATTCGTAACAGTTCCGGAACCGGTCATTATAGCCCCGCTCAAATCGCCGTCCATTGATTGCGAATTATCGAGCACAATCAGAACCTGAGGAGTAATATACTGAACCCCGCTTGCATAAGAAGTTTTAATTTCTTTGCTTAAAATAGATATGCTTACAAAAATTACTGCAATTGCAGTAAAAAATGCTATTTTAAATAAACTTGTGCTCTTTTTCATTAATACTCCTTAAATCTAAAATTTTACTGATTATAACCCACCTGAATAGGTCCGTAACTGAAAGTCATTCCGGTCTGAACGGTTTTTGAGCCGTTTTGGTTTTGGGTTATAGTGTTTATCTGCCCGTTATAAAAATGGTAATTAAGGCTGTATCCAGGAACGCCCCCATAAACCCCCTCGTACTCAAAACCGAATGAACCGCTGTTGTTAGCAAATCCTAAAGCGTTCGAAAAATTAGAATTTATATTTGCGGCAGTCAATCCTATATAAGTAGGACTTTGCTGCACCGTATTATTACCGCTTATAGTATAATAATATATACTTGGAGACGGCATGCCTATTCCCGTATTGGTCTGCTGGCTCGTATTTAACTGGGCAAGCACGATATTCATAGCCGAGTTCGATATATTTAAAGTCTGCTCGGAAGACGTATAGTTTCCGGCGTTTAGAATATCTGTGCCGGTTGTTTCTATAGCTACCGCCGCCAATATTCCAAGAATTGCGATAACCAATATTACCGTTACAAGGGCTATTCCCTGATTATTTTTTGTTATAATATTTATAAAATTTTTATTTTTCATATTATCGCATTAACTGCCGTAATAGAGGTTCCTTAAAAATATGCTTGAGTTTAAAGTTTTCAAAACATTATTGCCTACGATTTGACCGGCGTTTCCTTTAGCCCCAACCCCGCCTGCATTAGAATTATAAGGCACGTTAACGCTGTAAGCCGGCGAATCGGACAGCGCTACGTTAGACTCGCCGGTAACGGACAAATTTAAGTAGGGAGGCTCCGACTGATTTGTGCCGTTGCTGTAATAAACTTTAATTTGCCCGGCAGGCGAAGTAGAAGTTATGTAATATGACATCGGGCCGTTAAAATTATATCCTTGAGGCGCAACCGCAAAATTATTTATGTAATCGCTTAGAGTAATCGTCGTGTTAGGTATGCAAGTAGGAACGGTAGGGTTAATTACTACCGGAGCAACCTGGCATTCATACAAATTACCCGGAATATTGAACGGGGAAGTTGTCTTAGTTCCACTATTTGGGTCATATAGTTCAGGCGCGGCATATGCGGCGTCCCCCCAATAAAATAATATCTGATTTACCGATGACACGTTGCCGCCCCCTAAATTGCTGGGAGGTACGAGATTACCGGCTCCAGCACATGCACCGGCACCCGTGTTTGCTTGAATTTTGGCTCCCGCCGGAACTTGGGTCACACAAATTACAAAAGGCGGTTGCGGAAGAGATTTACCTGAAATAGGAACAGGATTTATAATATTTAAGATTTGGCCTATATAAAAGTGGGTTGTATTACAAGATGCCAAAGTCAACGGGTCGAAATTAAATTCTCCCGGAACAGCTCCGTTTTTCTGCAGCTCGCATGGGGAAGCGTTATTAACTACAGAACCGTAACTTACTAAAACTTCATACGGATTAGTTGGATAAGATGCCTGGATTACCTGCACAGGGGGAACCGACCCAGCCTGAATATAAAAACTCTGCCCGTAATCGAATCCCGCCATACGCAGCGAATATCTTACGGTATTGAATGCCGTATTCAATCTTTGCTGCTCGGTCGAAACGGACCTGTTAAATCTTATTACGCCTGATTGAGTCAGCAAAATGAATCCTGCCGCCGCGACTACTATCACGGAAATTGCCAGGGCTATTATGAGTTCTACCGCCGTCAAACCTTTATTATTCTTTAAAACCCCTACCGGCCTATTTTTATTAAAATTTATTTTTTTACTCATGGCGTTAATTTTTCAAATAGTTATGAAATTAAATCATTCATTATTATAAGATGCTGTCCCGTATCCTGCCAGCCGACTTCAACCTGTGCATTTATTACGGTTGTAGATGCAGGATTCGGATTATTGGAAAGATTGATTGTAACGGTGTAAGGAAGAGTAACGCCAAGTCCTGTAGGTGCAGGAGAATCCGGCGCCGAACCTCCTACTGCCAAAGCTGAATTTATACAGGACTTTACCGAATTTCTAGAATCGGGATTCAATACGACCGGAGAAACAGTGTAAGTGTAAGTCCCTGGTAGAGCGGCAATGCCCCAATTTGCTAAATTATTATTAATTCCGCTGACCCCAAGACAGTTTAGCTGGCTCACCTCGGCCTGCGCTATAGCCGTAGCCGTATTTATCTTGCCGGCCGTAGCATTGTTATTAGTAAGAGCGACCGCCAGCGCCATTACGCCCAGAAACCCGACGGTAAGAATAACCATAGCGATCATAACCTCCAGCAGAGAAGCACCGCTGCGGTTTTTTATCAATAGGCTGTTATTACTGATCATAAAATTTTATTTTAAAAATTCTATTTTTATTTTATATATTGATTATATCATCATCGGAAAAAAAGTCAAAAACCTTCAAACCATGAATATCTGTCCGCAGGATTTAATTAACAGCAAACGGCTTTTAAGCGGGCTTTGTAACCTAAACTTAACGGAAATGAAATAAAAACGAAATAAAAATTTAACGGAAATTTAACTTGCCAAAATAAATTACTTAAATTATCATAATTTTAGAAACTTTTATTAAAATATTAAATTTTTATTAAATTTCGGAGGTTTTATGGGTAGTCTTAACAAGGTATTATTAATCGGCAATCTGGGTAAAGACCCTGAACTCAGATACACGCCTGACGGTCTGGCAATCCTAAAGTTTTCCATTGCGACGTCGGAATATTTTAACGATAAATCAGGCAATAAATCGGAAAAAACGACATGGCACAATATCGTAATGTTCGGAAAAATGGCGCAGAATCTTGCAAACTATTTAAACAAAGGAAAACAGGTATTCGTGGAAGGCAGGATTAGCAACCGTTCCTACGACGACAAAGACGGAAATAAAAAATATATAACCGAAATAGTTGCGACTAATATCGTCCTGCTCGGCGCCAAAGGCGGCGGAGGCGGCGCTGAAGCGGCCGATGCCGATTACGGACAGACATCAAACGATTACGGCTATGCGGGGCAAAACGGCGGCAGTTCCGCAAATGCCAGCGGGGCGTCAAACCAGCCGAGCGAGGACGACGATATTCCTTTTTAAGGTTTACCTGATACTAATATGTAAAGAATTAATATATAACCCGCTGTTTTTGCAGCGGGTTTTTTTATGCGTCAATTTTTAAACGGATTTAAGATTTTAATGCTATTTTTGATTTTTAAAGTATTTTGAAAATCTTCGGGATGCATAACCCCGATATAGTAAAAACTCCAGCCGGATTAATAAAGCATATCGCTTATATCGGACGTCTTTGTGGGATATGTATAAATAGCGTCTTTTAAAGCCGAAGCCGTAAGATTATTCCTTACGGCAAGCGCAAAAATATTAATAACTTCTTCGGAGCCGGCCCCAAAAAGATGCGCGCCTATTATACGCCCGGTACCTTCCTCTATTAAAATCTTAAACCCGGAGTGTTTTTCTCCTATGCGTTTCGAAGAATACCATTCGGAAGTTTCTTCCATATTTACCCTGAATTTATAGCCCGCCGATAAAGCCTGCTCTTCCGTTAAACCCACAAAAGCCATGGGAGGAAGCGTAAAGACGACATTAGGCATCCCGGCGTAATCCGGCTTTTTTTTATTGCCGTTTATTATATTATACGCCGCTATGCCGCCTTCTAAATAAGCGACCGGAGTAAGGGGATAACCCTTCGTCGCGGCGCAGTCTCCCGCCGCATATACAAAAGGGTTTGAAACGCTTTGAAGATATTCGTTAACGGCAATGCCCTTTTTGTCGTAATTTACTCCTGCGATATCAAGCCCCATATCTTCGATGTCGGGTTCTCTTCCTGCGCCGTGCACCACGAGGCCGGCTTCAATCTGAAGGTCTCCGGCTTCTCCGGATGTATGCACGACGTAATTACCGCCCTTTTTTTCCACGGATAACGGATTAGTATTTAGCAGTATTTTTATTCCGGCGTCATTCATCGAAGCCGTAACCCATTTTACGACATCTTTGTCAAAACGCTTAAGGGCTTTAGGGCTTCTTTGAATAATAGTTACATCGGAACCGGCTTTTTTTGCTATACCGGCAAATTCGAAAGATATATATCCGCCGCCTAAAAATACGACTTTTTCAGCTAATTCGTCCATTTCAAGAAAGTCATCGCTTATCTTGACATGTTCCTCGCCGGGAATTCCTAGTTTCATTGGTTTAGCGCCGGCCCCGAGCATAAAATACTTGGCTTTAAGACCTGTGCCGCCTATCCCTACCTCGTCTTTAGAAGTAAAGCGGGCTCTGCCGCGATAAGTATCTATTCCCGCTTCTTTAAAACCTTTATCGCGGTTTTCCGGCACCGGACAGGTAAATGTCCTTTTAAATTTCATCATTGCGTTCCAATTTATTTTCAGGTTATCCGCGGATATTCCTTTACCATTGAGCCTGTCGTAGCAATCGACTAATTCCGAGAAGCCGATTAAAACTTTTTTAGGATCGCATCCTCTGAGAGCGCATGTTCCTCCAAACGGGTGGGAGTCTATTACGGCAACTTTCATGCCTGCGCCGGCGCATCTGTATGCGGCAGGCATGCCGCCGGCTCCGGTTCCTATTACTATGGCGTCGTATTCTTTCATAACATTTCTTTTATTTTTAAGGTTTAATATTATAATTATACCTCATATTTATTCCGCCAAAATTTTAATATTAAATTCGTTTGTTTATTGAGGTCAAAATGCTTAAAATCCGAAAAATGCTTGGACATAAATAAATCTGGGCATGCCCGGCATTACTTCCTGAACGGGATTAGAGCCTGAAGTGGAGTAAGTATAGTCCGACCACCAATTATAACGCCTATTTAGAATATTGGTCATCGAAAGCGACAATTTTACGGACTTAAGATTTATCCCGTCAAATAACGATATTTTGCTTAAATTGAATTTTCGCGACGCATAACCGTTTAAAATGAAATAACCGCCGATTTCATAATTTTGATTTATATCATAATATACCCCGCTGGTCTGAGCGCTTACGGGAACATACTGCGTTCCCGTATATCTCCCCCATATCTTTAGATGAGCGCCTAAAACTTCGGTAAAACCCCCAAAATCGGCTAAGTCTTTAGGGATGTAAGAAATATGCTGCCCTGCCGAGACCGACCCGTAATTTCCGGTAAAACTTGAAGTGAATTGCGCTATGTTATAAGAGTAATCCGCAAATACGCCGAATATTTTATTAATATTATATTTAGACGAGAGTTTAAAACCTTCCCGCCTTGCCTTTCCCGAATTAAAAGATACTGAAACGCCTATAATCGGATTGTAAACGGAATTAAATTTATTTTTATAATCTTTTCTGTAAATATTTGCGCTTAAAAAAAGATTTTTATGCGAATATTTTGCGCCGAGTTCATAATCCGTTATGTTTTGAGGTTTTTCGGCCATTAACGGGTCGTAGCTTTCCGCAACTTCCTCCGTTTCGGAATTATTAGAAATATACTTAGACCCTACCAGCGGAACCCCGACCGTTTTGCCCCATACGGCGTAAATCTCGACAACCTTAGCCGGAGAATAGACGGCCAATATAGACGGCTGCCAGTAGTTGTAAAAATTAGAAAGGGTTCCGCCTACAGCGTAATAATAACCCGGTTTATAGTCTGCGACTTTTTTAATTGTTTGGTATTTTAAAGCCGTCTCTACGAAAAATTTTTCAGGAATTATTTTGATTTTATCCTGCGCATATACCGAATAATTAGACATTGCGTCATATTCGTCCCATGCATCGTTATACATATCCCCTTCCGGCATATTGTAGCTTCCGTACCAAAACTCTGCCGACCTTGTTGAATACGACAAAAAATCTCCGCCCAATTTAATCTCGTTTAAAGGCAATTTCACTATAAACATAGGAGCGTCGCCTATCTCGGCAATATTATCTATAAAATTATGGAAAGCCGTTCCAGACGGGGAAGAGCCAAATTCCGCCGCCGGATTATATGAATTCTGAAGGGTCGGCGCCGCCCAATTTACCGAAGAATTAGGCAGATAACCTCCGTTAAGCAGGGTAAGCGTGTTCGGTTGAAAATTAGGATTGGCGTAACTGTTTCTAAAATATCTTTTATAGCTGTATAAAATTTTGTTTTCGAAAGTAACATTTTTATTTATATAATTCTTCCATTTTAATGCGGCATGCCATCTGTATTCGTTATTGTAAACATATGCCAGCCCCGTCGGAAAATTAAACTGGTATCCGTAAATATCTTCAAGAGATTTTGAAAATACCTGCGGAATGTAACCCCTGCCTTCATTGTTTCCGTATATAAATGCAATATTGGATTTATTGCCGTTGTAATATTTTCTTAAAGCGGCGTAATAGTTTCTATTGCTTTCGGACGTATTTTGAATCCATCCGTTAGAATTACTTTCCAGAGCTTTTATATATAGCATAACGCCGCTTTGCAATATGCCCGTATTCAAATTAAACCCGTATTTTTTAGTATCGAAATCCCCGTATCCTCCAAATACGTCCGCGTAAAATTTTTCTGCGGGCATAACTGATGAAAGCTTAATCCCTTTTTTTATTTTAGCTTTAAATTTTATTTTTTTTAGGCTTTTAGCGGCGTAAACATTTACGGCGTTAAAGGAAAATAACGGCAGGAACAATAAGCATAATTGAATGTAAATTATAAACCGTTTATTCATATTTAAAGATTATAAACTCAATCCCTCCGCGCTGTCAATTTTGGCGATAACCGAAAAAAATCCGCCGTTATGAGGCGGTTTAAACAAAAATATATTTGCAAGCGGCGGCGCTATGTTATAGAATGTAATTGAGGTAATTATTTATGGATTCATTTTTTGCTCCCAACGTATCATTTTTAGTAGCATTTCTCGCGGGATTGTTTTCTTTCATAAGCCCCTGCGTGTTTCCTTTAATACCTTCTTATTTATCGTATATATCCGGCTTGTCTATGGACGAACTTATGCAGG
>JAKAKK010000054.1 GCA_021813525.1 bacterium | reverse complement strand
TTCTGTTAAACGCCGTTTTCATCGCTTCGGCGCTTTCCATTACCTGAGGAAGGAAGTAAATATTTTTATCGAAAAGCCTGCCTACTTCTTCGAGAGCGGGAATTAAATATTTATTGCCTATATTCAAAGGCGGTTCTCCCGATGCTAAAATTTTTTCTACGTATTGCACCGCATATTCCTTTTCTCCGTGGACTACAGCATCATATAAAAGCTCGCCTTCCGTTTTTGCCGCTCCCTGAGCGGGCTTTTTTTCATTGTTTGCGGAATGAACTTTGGCTTCGTTCGAGTATTTGTTTATGTAATTTTTAAAAAGATAATCTTTGCCGAGAAGCGCGTTCATCGCATAAAAATTTGCGATTAAATACTCGTCCTCCGGATTTATTATTGCGGCGCTCAAGCCTTCTTTAAGGCATAGAGACAAAAAAGACGAATTAATATAAGACCTCTTAGGAAGGCCGAACGATACGTTGCTGACCCCCAGGACGGTGGGAAGGTTCATGGCCGCTTTATTCATAGAAAGCGCTTCGATAGTCGTCATAGATTTTTCCTGTCCGGCGCTTATGGGCAGAGTAAGAAAATCTACTATTATATCGTAAGGCTTCACGCCGTAATCCACAAGCTTATTATATACCCGGTAAGCCGTTTCAAGCCTTTTTTCGGCTGTTTCGGGGATGCCGTCGTCGTCTAAAGCTAAAATCAATACTCCCGCCCCGTATTTTTTTATTAAAGGCATAATCTTCGCCAGTTTCTTTTCTTCCCCGCTTATAGAATTTACCAACGGCTTGCCCGGATAAAGCATAAGGGCTTCTTCCAGCACATCCGGGTTTGAGGAATCGAGCGACAGCGGCGCATGGACTACGCCGGTTACGGCAATTATCCCTTTTTTCATCGAATTTATTTCATCGGTGCCGGGAACTCCGACATTCAGGTCGAGAACGGCGGCTCCCGCCTCCACCTGTCTCGATGCAGTCTTTCTTATGTAGTTTGTTTTTCCGCCTTTAAGTTCTTCTATAAAGTCTTTTTTGCCGGTCGGATTTATTCTTTCTCCTATAATTACAGGCGGATGATTATATCCGCAAGATACAAATTCGGTTCTGGATGTCAAAAACAAACCCTTTTCTCTTTTTATGCCTTTCGGGAGCAAACCGTTTTCGTTAACGGCGTCTATCTCTTTTTTTAATGCCGAAATAAACGTCTCGTTGCTGCCGCAACATGCCGAAATTACTCTTACGCCTATCAAGGCAAGCTCCGGAATTAAGGACGTAAAATCTTCCGGTTTTCCGGGAAAAACGGTAATTCCGTTTTTTAATTTAGGTATGCCTGCATTAGGCTTAGAAATTAAAGGCATATCCGTTACCGAAGCCATTTTTTTTAAAATTTCGTAAATTCCAGCCGGACCCACGGAGCAGTTTGCGCCTATTACGTCGGCTCCGAGGCTGTCGGCGGTTACCGCAAAAACCTCCGGCGTAGTTCCCAGTATAGTTCTATAAGTGCCGTCGAACGTCATCATTGCTATAATAGGCTTATCGCATAACTCTTTAACGGCGACGATAGCGCTTCTGATTTCCTGCAGGTCGAGCATAGTTTCAAGCTGAAAAATATCGGCTCCGGCATCCAATCCGGCCTTTACCTGTTCTTTGTATATCTCTAAGCTTTCCTTAAAAGTCGTCTCTCCAACGGGATAAATAAATTTTCCGGTGGGGCCTAATGACATTGCGGTCAGCGCGTTGCCTCCGGCAATTTCTTTAACCGCTTTAACGGCGTTAAAATTTACGTCGTATGTTTTATCGGACAGGCCGTACTCGGCTAATTTAATTCTGTTTGCGCCGAAGGTGTTGGCCACTATTATTTCGCTTCCGGCGTTAAAATAGGTTTTATGAACGTCTTTTATATATTTAATTTTTTCCGAAATATTAAAACTTTCGGGAAGAAGGCCTTTCGGCAGGAGATTTTTAAGCTGAAGGACTGTCCCCATAGCTCCGTCCGAAAGTATTAATCTTTTTTTTAATTCCTTCCTAAAATCTTTTATCATGATAAAGTTATAATGGATAATCCTCTTTAAATTTATTTTATGCCTTCCGCTAACACTACATTTTCTATCGGCCTGCCCAAAAATTTTCCACCGAGTTCTTTAAATTTTTCGACGTCGTCGCTGACGAAAAAAGATTCGCATCCCTTTTTCGTTCCGGTCTTTAACATCCCGTTCCGCTCCAAATAATCTTTAACCGCCCCGGCGGTTTCCACGCCTGAATCTATTATTTCCGTATTTTTGCCGATTTGAGCGGAAATAGAGTCTTTAAGGATTGGATAATGGGTACATCCCAATACTAGACATGACGGCTTTTCCGTGAACAATGAAGATAAATAATGATTTATGACGCCCTTCGTAATTTCTTCATCCGCAAATCCTTCTTCAACTAAAGGAACAAAAAGCGGGCAGGCTTTCTCCGTAATTTTAAATGCGGCTCCGAAAAGACGGCTCTTATCGCTTTCCAAAGAAGCTATTTCTTTATATATAGCCGCAGAATACGCCCTGCTTTTAATCGTTGCGGATGTTCCTATTACGGCTATATTTCCGCCGGAAGATACCCGCACCGCTTTTTTAGCTCCTGGTTCTATTACGCCGAATACCGGAACGTCCGCTTTGTCTTTCAAATATTCTAAAGCTAAGCTCGACGAAGTATTGCAGGCTACCACTACGATTTTTACCCCTATTCCGGTTAAAAATCCTAAAATTTCGGACGAATATTTAATGATAGTTTCTTTCGACTTATTTCCGTATGGGACCCTTGCCGTATCGCCGAAATAAATCAAATCCTCGAACGGCAGTATTTTCCTTATTTCTTTAAGAACCGTCAGTCCTCCGAGTCCGGAATCGAATATTCCTATAGGAAAATCGTTAAATTTCATTTATAATTTTAATATGGAATAGCTTTAATAATTATGATAAAATTGTTAATTATTTTAATTATTATAAAATAAAAAATAAAAAATAAAAATAAAAAACTCGACGGTTCGTTCTATGGAAGACAAATATATAAATAAAAGATTCGACGTATTAGCGGAAAAAAATATCGACGCAGATATTCTGGAAACCTTGGATTTCCAATACCGGGGGAGCGGCACGCTCGTAACTATAGCAACCAAGGAGTTCACGTCGGTCTGCCCGTGGACGGGGCTTCCCGATACTGCCGAACTTTCAATTACTTATCTGCCTTCAAAAAAATTGGTCGAAATGAAATCTTTAAAATATTATCTTCTGTCTTACAGGAACGTCGGCATTCTTCAGGAACACGCCGTAAATAGAATTATTAAAGACTTGTCTAAAATACTAAAGCCGGAATTTATGGAAGTAGAAGCAAAATTTGAATCCCGCGGAGGGCTTAATACCGTCGTAAAAGTTAAATACGAAAAAGAAAAACCGCTCTCTTAAATAATGAATTTTCTTAAATCTTTTATATCTTTCCTCGCATGAATTTCAAAATCGTTATCTACCGCGCCGACGCCCTTTATTTTTACGGTCTCTTCAAGCGTAATTCCGTATTTTTTCTTTAATGCGGTATCTATAAGATAATCGCAAAAGGCAAAATTTTTAGGCAGAAAACTCCCGTGCATATATGTTCCGAAAAAGTTTCCCGTCCTTGCCCCTTCTGTTTTATCCTCTCCGTTGTTTCCGTGTCCTTTTAAAACTTTGCCTAAAATATCCTGCCCTTCTTCCAAATAAGTTCTGCCGCCGTGATTTTCGAATCCCGCCAGGACGAAATCTCCGGCTTTAACGGCTATATTTCCTATTAACCTCGGGGTCTTGGATTCCGTATAGCCCCTAAATAAAGAAATGCCTTTTATTACTTTACCGTTTTTAGATTTGTAATAATCGCACAACAGCTGATAACTGCCGCATACCGCCAGCATTATTTTATTATTTTCCATAGCTTCGGTTAAAATATTTTTCTTATTATTAATAAAGTCTTCATAAATTAATGCCTGCTCCGCGTCCTGTCCGCCGCCCATAAAAAATATATCGGCTCCGCCGTATTCTTTTTCCTCCCCCTTTCCTATCGAAACGTCAAAAATCCTGATATCTATCCCGTAAAGGGAACATCTGTATTTAAAATAAATAATATTTCCTCTATCTCCGTAAATATTCATAATTTCGGGGTACAAATCTACGGCCGTCAATTCAAATTTATTTTTATTTTCCATTATTTAATTTTACCGTTTATTATTTTATTATAAGACGGTTAATTTGCTTTTAATTTATTTAAATATTTAATTTAATATGTAAATATGTTATTATAATAATCGCATATGTCTTTATTATCCGAATTAATCTCTAGCAGAATCGAAAAAAATAAAAGGCTTGGACTCTACAGAAAAATCCCCGAAATAAGTTTCGATAAATACGTTTATAATAAACTTAATTATAGCACCGGAACCGTTAATCTTGCAACAAACGATTATTTGGGGCTTTCTAAAAACGAAAAAATAAAAAATGCGGCGAAAAAAGCCGTCGAAATATACGGAACTTCGTCCTCGTCTTCTTTTCTGATATACGGGCATTCAGACATACACAGAGAATTAGAAAAAGAACTTTGCCGGTTCAAGGGCGGCTATGAAGACTGCATCTTATACCCTTCCGGTTATCAGGCTAATACTGGAATAATCAGGTCTTTGTCGAGCATTTCCCCTTTAAATACATTCATAGTTTTCGACGAGCTTTCCCACGCATCTATTATAGACGGTGTACTGTCTTCCGGCGTAAAATTCAAAAGTTTTAAACATAATAATTTAGAACATCTCGAGAGCATAATGAGCAGGCATAAAGACTATGAAATAAAGCTCGTCGTAACCGAGGGCGTTTTCAGTATGGACGGAGACATTCCGGACATACCGGGTATTTTAAACATAACAAAGCGTTACGACGCCTTAAGCATAGTCGATGACGCCCATGCAACCGGAACCGCCGGAGAGAAAGGAGGCGGAAGCGCCGATTTGCATAAGGTAAAACCCGATATAATTATAGGAACTCTAGGCAAAGCTCTGGCGTCAAACGGAGCTTTCGCCGTTTCGAGCCGCCTAATAATAGAATACTTAATTAATTTCGGCAGGGCATTCATATTTTCTACCGGAATACCGCCGTCTTCCGCAGCAGCGGCTCTATCCGCGATAGAGTTCATAAGGGAAAATCCGGAAATAGTTAAAACACTGCGGAATAACTCGGAATTTGCCCGCAAATACTTAAAAGAGTCGGGGCTAAACACGCTGGATTCCTCGACCCATATAATTCCGATATTAATAGGAGACGAAGATAAAGCCGTTTTAATAGAAAAAGAGCTTTTAAAAGCGGATATTTACCTTAAAGCGGTAAGGTACCCGGCTGTTCCCAAAAAAAGCGCGAGATTAAGGCTCGGCATAAATGCGTCGATAGACGGCCGTACGCTTAAGCATGCTTTAAAGAAAATAGCCGTTCAGGCCAAATTAACTTAGTTAATTTAATGTAAATCTATGATAGATAAACATAAAGTTAAAAAAAATTTTTCCGAAGCCGGGGATTACGACAATCATACTTCTTACCATAATATAACCCTCAAAATGATATCGCAGACTATAAAAAATTATAACCGCGAAAAAAACCGGCTTAATATACTCGATATTGGATGCGGAACGGCTCAGGGATATTTTGCCGTTAAGGACGCCGTTCCCGCAAATTCTTTCTATTATTTAGGTTTAGACATTGCTTTGGGAATGCTTAAAGAAGCAAAAAGGAAAATAGCCGGCGCCGACGGTGCGGCAAATAATGCCGGCCTTATTTGCGGAGACGCCGAACTTATGCCGTTAAAGCATAAAAAATTCGATATTATTTTTTCAAATATGACACTGCACTGGCTCAATAATACGGATTATCTTTTAAATATATGCAGCTCCCTGTTAAAAAAAGACGGGATTATTATATTGTCTTTTTTAATTTCGGGAACGTTAAGGGAATTCGAAGAAAACTTTAAAACCGCCGAAAACGAAAACCCGATAAAACTTCATAAGTTTCCGGAGTTAGAACGATTCAAAGAAAAAATAGGCATTGCGGGCTTAAAGATTAACTATTCCGAGGTCATAGAATATATTGAAACCGCCGTGTCTTCTTTGCATCTTCTAAAAAAAATAAATATGCTCGGAGCAAAAAATGCCGTTAACGAAAAAATATTGGGGGCGGGGTCATTGAGGCGGGTACTGACTGCTTACGATAAATATTACCGCAACGATAAAAATATGGTTTACTGCACATATAGAATTGCTTATTTAACGCTTGCAAAACAATAAAAAACCCTGAATAAATTATTAATCTATTCAGGGTAAATTTTAATTTAAAATTTTAGAATTTTGCCGCTTATTTAACAGCCGCAAAATGGTCTCTTCTGTTTATCGCGTAACATACTTCCGTATGCGCTCTGCATAAAGGTTTTTCTTTTCCGTAGCTGATTGTTTTAAGCCTGTCTGCCGAAACGCCAAGGTCTTGAAGATATGCTTTGGCGGCGTTAGCCCTTCTCCATCCGAGCGCAAGGTTGTACGCTTCGGAACCTCTTCTGTCGCAATTTCCCTGAATCTGAATAACTACGTCTGAATTATACTTAAGATAAATCGCATCCTTTTTGAGTATCATCTTATCAAGCGGAGTAAGGATAGATTTGTCGAAAGCAAAATGAATGTTGTTTGAATTGGCTTGAATATCGTAATTTGCAAGCCACGGATACTTTTTCATGTAAGACGGCGTCTGTGCAGCCTGAGGGGTCGTCGCCGCAGCGGCCGGTTTTTGTGCCGGAGGCAGGGCGCTAGAGGACGTTTTTGTTACTTTCGGAGCGCATCCGGAAAGGACGGCGGAAACTCCGAAAACTAAACCGAGAATAGAAAGACCGATCTTTGTTTTTTTGTTCATCGTAAACTCTCTCCTTGAAAGTTAAAATAAGATTAAATTAATTGGCTTTAAAAACCGGATAATCCGGATTAGATAAATTGATTAATTTTTGCATAATATATATATATCATTATTTAAAAAAAAATCAATAGTTTTTTTATCTATTTTTTTTAGTCTTGAAAATTGGAAATTATGAGGTATATTTTTAGTAAGGACGGACGATAATTAAATCGTAATATATTAATTAAAATAAAATAAAAAATGGACGAATATACGGAGAGAAAAAATACTGAAAACGATTTTTACGTTCAATGGCATTTTATAGACTCCTGCAATCTGAGATGCGTCCATTGCTACCAAAACGATTATAGCCACAAATCTTTAGATTTAAATATTTTGGGAAATATATTTCGGAAATTGGACGAAGCAATGGCGAAATGGAAAATGAAATGCTTCGTTTCGCTTACGGGAGGAGAGCCTTTTTTAAAACCGGAAGGGCTTTTTTACTTAATGGATATGATAGAAGGCTCGGATAATTTCAAAAATATTGCGATTTTGACCAACGGAACGCTTATCGACGACGAACTGATTAAAAAGATTAAAAATTATAAAAAATTAGCCGAAGTACAAGTTTCCCTCGACGGACATGATGAAGAGTCCCATGACCGCATAAGGGGAGAAGGAACATTTTTGAAAACGGTAAATTCTATTAAAATGCTTAAAAATTCCGGAATTAAAACCGCCGTAATGTTCACTCTCCATAAAAAAAATATCGGCTCGGCATCCAATATGCCGAAACTCGCCGCCTCGTTAAACGTAGATGCTTTAACGGTGGAAAGGATGACGACTATGAACGATGCTGAAAGAGACGAATTTTTTATCGAAGCCCCCGACGTAAAAAAAGTTTATTCAGACGTTTACGGCAGGGCTGAAACGGAATTTAAAAATAAAAATACCAAACTTTCGACATCCCGGCCGCTATGGAATCTTATAGACGAGAATGCCGGAGGATACTGTCCGATAGGCTTATCGTCTCTATGCATACTCCATGACGGCACCCTGCTTCCTTGCAGAAGACTTTATCTTCCGCTCGGAAACATTTTAACGGACGGACTGTTTAAGGTGTGGTACGACTCCGATATTCTGTGGCAATTAAGAAAAAGAAAGGTCAAAAGCGAATGCGCCGGATGCTCCCATGAGGATAGATGCGGCGGATGCAGCGCTATAAGCTATTACCTTAACAATGATTTGAATTCTAAAGACCCGCAGTGCTGGATATAATTAATACATATAATTAATATGGGGGATTTAAGAAAATGATGGCGCTTGCAGATAACGTATCCATAAAGCGGGACGAAGATAATTTTATGCTTTTCGACAATCTTAGCGGCAATATTTATAAGCTTAACGAATTATCGTTTGAAGTTTTATCGCTTTGCGACGGTAAAAAAACGGATGAAGAAATACTTTTAAGCATAACGGAAAATTTCGACGTGACGATAACGGAAGCGGAAAAAGATTTTAAAAGATTAATGCAAATGCTTTCGGATAAAAATTATATCTACGATAACGGCAATAAAAAAGGAGGTGAATTTTATGAAAAAGGTTTATAACGCACCGTTGTTTATTGAAATTCCCGCGGAAGAATTTTACGCTTTAATTACCGAGGGATACGGACTAAAGGATTCGTGTTACTCCTGAAAGGAGTGCAAATAAGCGCAGTTTGCGCTTAAACCGGTTATTCCCTAACCTGTTGCTTTTAAGAAACATCAAGCAGGTTAGGGAGTTTTTTTATATTTTTATTATTAAAGCCGGGCGCGGCGTATTGAATTTTTTTACCGTTTCTGATATTATTAAAATAATATGGAATACAAAGATTATTACAAAATATTAGGCGTAGGTAAAACCGCTTCGGCGGATGAAATAAAAAAAGCGTACAGAAAATTAGCAAGAAAACACCATCCTGACGTTAACCCCAACGATAAAACCGCGGAATCTAAATTTAAAGAACTGCAGGAAGCATACGACGTTCTGAAAGACGAAAAAAAACGAAAGGAATACGACGAACTGGGAACTAATTATTTCAATTATAAAAATGCCGGCGCGGGCGGAGGCGCTTCGCAGGGACAATATCATTACGATTATTCCGGCGGCGGCCCTTCCGGTTTTAACTACGGTTACAATAATGCCGGAGGCGGAGAAGGATTTAACTTCGAGGATATATTTTCCGACCTTTTTAACAGGTCGGGAAGAAAACAGGGGCCGGCAAGAGGAAACGATTTGAATGCCGAACTTGAAATATCGGTAGCAGAAAGCGTAAAAGGCGCCGAAAGAATAATAAGTTTAAACGGCGAAAAAATAAAAATAAAAATACCCGCCGGAATATCGAACGGAGGAAAAATAAAGCTTTCGGGAAAAGGGTCGGCAGGTTTCAACGGAGGCCCTAACGGCGATTTATACATTACTATTTCGGTTTTAAACGATAACATATACGAAAGGAAAGAAAACGATATCTATGTCAATAAAAAGATAAAGCTGACGGAAGCCGTCCTCGGAGCAAAGGTGGAAGTCTCGGCGATAGACGGCAAATTTATGCTTACTATTCCCGCCGGAACTCAAAACGGAACTAAATTCCGCATTTCTAAAAAAGGGGCAACGGATGTTTCGGGCAAAAAAACAGGCGATTTAATTGTTACCGTTTATGTCGATATACCTTCTGGTATATCGGATAAGACTAAAAAGATATTCGCCGAACTTTCGAAAGAAGGAATTTAAATTAGGAATTCAAAATGGATTATTTTATTAATCTTTTAAATTTTTGCGGCGATATTCGCATGGACGATAAATCCGCAATGTTTTTCGTAGATGAAGGAATAATCTGCGTCGAACGCAGGGAAAACGAATTTTATATAGACGAGAAAACTGCCGAAACCTTAAAATTGATTTCCGAAATTAAAAACGAGCTGGGGGTCAACGATGAAGGCGCATCGGTGATTCTTAACCTGAGAGAAAAAATTATAGACTGCCAAAATAAGCTTAAAACCGTTTTCGATGCTATAGAAAGGGCTAAAAGCATAGACGAGCTTATGTTCATAATGAGAAAAAGCGAAGCGTTCAGAAACATATCAGACAGCTTTTCGAATAACGGCGATGAAGGTTTTTAACTTCATTTTCGGCCGTCAACCAGTTTTTCCGGATAGTAATTTATACAATAAACAAAATACAATAATAAAGGTGCCTATATATGAATATTACGCGAAAAATAAAAGAAGCGATAAACGGAAATATTGAAATCCCGGACGACCTTCTTTTGTCCGTTTTCCAACTTTCAGGCGCTCCGCTGATGGAGCTTTTTTCTTTAGCCCTCGAACTAAAAGAAAAATATACCGGTAAAAAAGTTAACTTCTGCTCTATAGTAAGCGCAAAAACCGGAATATGCTCGGAAGACTGCTCATTCTGCGGCCAGTCCGCAGTCGCCGGAATAAAAGAAAAAAAAATAAAAGTTAATCCTCTTATGACCGTTTCCGAGATGGTGGAAGCCGCTAAAGCCGCAAAAAATAACGGGGCAAATGAATTTTCCATAGTCACGAGCGGAACCAGGATATCGGACGAAAACGAGCTTAAGACGATAGGAAATGCCGTCATGTCCATAAAAAACGAAGTGGGCATTACTCCGTGCGCGTCGCTGGGACTTATGGAATACGAAAATCTGCTTTTTCTTAAAAACTGCGGTCTTGAAATATTTCATCATAATATAGAAACCAACAGCGATTTTTTTAAAAAAATATGTTCTACCCATTCGTTTGAAGACAATATAGAAACGGTTAAATCCGCAAAAAAAGCCGGACTGAAAGTATGTTCCGGCGTAATTATCGGAATGGGCGAATCGCGCTTGGACAGAATAAAAATGGCTAAGGAAATAAACAGGCTCGACGTCGATAATATCCCGGTTAATTTTTTAAATCCTATTAAGGGAACCCCTCTCGAAAATGCCGAACCGCTTACTCCTATGGAGTGCCTTAAAACCATTTCGATTTTCAGAATCGTCAATCCTAAAAAAAATATACTTGCGCAGGGAGGGAGGGAACACAACCTGCGCCAGCTTCAGCCTCTCGCTCTTATGGCCGGAGCAAACGGATTTCTTCTCGGAAATTACCTTCTTACGTCGGGAAGAAATCCTGAGTTGGACTTAGAACTGATTAACGATTTAGGATTTGAGCCGAATGTTTCCGAAACGCCGCGGGCCGAGTATGCCTGATAATATAAGCAAAAAAGCTCTAGGCATAGATTTCGGCCTAAAAAGAATCGGGCTGTCTTTAAGCGACGATACTAGAACTATTGCTTTTCCTTTTAAATATATCCTTAACGAATCGTTAAACAAAACTCTTTCCGAATTAAAAAAAATTATAGACGAAGAAAATATCGGATTAATCGTAATCGGCATGCCTATAGGGCTTAAAGGGAAACAGACCGAAATATCCGTTAAAATCGGGGAATTTATTCGGGGATTAAAAGAGAAAACCGGCGAAGAAACTGAGATTGCGGTTTACGATGAAAGATTTTCTTCCGTACAGGCGCAAAAAAGCCTTATCGAACAAAATATTAAAAGGAAAAAAAGGAAAGAAAAAATAGACTCCGTCGCTTCTACTTTCATATTGCAGTCTTACTTGGACAGGCAAAAAAACCGGCAGGGAAAAAAAATATTTGAATAATTTTAAAATATTATTATACTATACGCTTAATATACTTTATAATAATTATAAATGTGCTATTTCGACTACAGGCTATATAAGCGGGTTAAAAAGATAACTTTTATTCTTGAAATCGCAATACCGGCCGTAATTATCGGATACCTTTTTTTATACGCATTTACTCCGCAGTCTTTCACCTATAAAAAACCTCAACTTATTACTATCTCAAAAGGAAGCTCGTTAAAAGAAATAGTATATAAACTTTACGCTCAAAAACTCGTGAACAGCCCCTATTTATTCTATTTTATAGGATTTATCAGCGGTTATTCAAGATATATACAGGCAGGAACTTATTACGTATCGATAAACAGATCTCCGGCTTCAATATATTACGAATTCGTAAACGGCAGAGTCGCAAGGGCTAAAGTAGTTATTCCTCCGGGATTAAATATTTTCGATATAGCGCAGGTTCTGTCTAAAGATAAAATAACGGCTAAGAAGCTTTTTTTAAAAAAATGCTTCGACAGAAAATTCCTTTTAAGCATCAAAATAGACGCTAAAAGCGCCGAAGGATTTTTATATCCCGATACCTATGTTTTTAAAATAAATTCAAAACCCCAAAATATAATTAAAAGAATGGCCGGCGAATTTTTTATAAAAACGAAAAATATGAAGCCGGCTTATAAAGATTTAATTATAGCGTCTTTAATAATAAAGGAGGCTGACGAAAACGATAAAAACTCTACCGGCTTCATATCGTCCGTAATACATAACAGGCTTAGAATAAATATGCCTTTAGATATCGATTCCTCGTCCATTTACGCGTTGAACCTTACAATGTATAAAAACTACTTAAAAACCGGATATAGATATAAACCGGTATTTCATATGAAACAGATATATCTTAAGGTAAAATCCCCATATAACACCTATATGAATTACGGGCTCCCGCCCACCCCTATCGCAAATCCGGATATAAAAGCTATAAAAGCGGCTATGCATCCCGCAAAAACAAAATATTTATATTACATATCGACTAAAAAAGGCGAAACGATATTCTCCGACAGCCTTGCGGGACAGGTAAAAAATATTGACAAATATCTTAAATAACCCTATATAATTATAGTTTAAAAAATATTTAAAAATATATGATAAAATATAATTAATCCGCCGTATATTTTAATATTTTATTTTACAAATTCAATCAAGGAGGCTATCAAATGTATCGCAACGTTTCAAAACTTAAACTATTTGCTTTAGCTGTGCTTTTTCTTTTACCGGCATTTGCATTTTCGGGATGCGCCACGACCGCTGGTCCGACGACCAGCGCAAGCGGTCTTTCGTCGGGCAACGTAGCATTAAGCACTAAAATGAGTTCCAGCATATTCTTACAGCCGGTGGCGCCTCAGGATAAAATCGTTTACGTAAGCGTAAGAAACACTTCTACCGCTACCGGGCTTAATTTTAATAACGAACTTATTTCCGCTTTAATAAGCGAGGGCTACAGAGTCACAAATAACCCCCAGGAAGCAAACTTTATGATTATGTCCAATATCCGCTATATCGGCGTAGAATCCAATAATTACACGGTAGCAGGCGCATTAGCCGGAGGTTTCGGAGGAGCTTTTATCGGCTCCAGATATAACTCGGGAACTTCCATGGTGGCAGGCGGCGCATTGGGCGCATTGGCGGGCGGCATTATCGGTTCGATGTTTCAGAACAAAAACTATATGATGGTCGTAGATATTCAGCTGGAACAAAGGCAGGCAGGCACTTATACCACAAATTCCACAAACGCCAGCCAGGGAACCGCAAGCAACATTACAACCTACAACTCTGGCATAAAAAACTGGGCTATATACAGGGACAGAATAGTATCCCAGGCATCCGCAATGAATCTTGTATTCGCATCGGCCGAACCTTTATTAAAACAGCAGATGGCTCACTCTATTGCAAATTTACTGCCGTAAATAACTAATCCGTTGTCCGGCAAATCTTAAAACTAAAAAGGCGCCTTAAGGCGCCTTTTTATACGTTTATCAAATAATAATATACTTTATTAAAGCCCACCGTTGCCGCTTGAAGCTGTAACTTGGTGCAACGACTTTAAGGATATGATTTTCCCCTTGACATTATTTATACGCTATATCATAATAGATACAACTTAAAATTTCCCTAATTATTCGTTTGCTTTGATATTTTATTCGTATATCGTTATAACATTTTAGATATAATGCAAAAATTAATTAACTATTTAATAAATAATTAATCAGGGAGAATGGACTATGAAAAAAACCGGAAACAGATTTTGCGCGGTCTTCGTAATTTTTATTTTTACGTTAAGCATTTATTTATTTCTACCTTTCAAAAATGCTTTTGCCGGACCGGACGGTTCCGGCAACAACTTCTTTTTTAAAGGACCGACCGCTTTCGGCGTTACCCCGCCAAATAAATTCATTACTTTTCAGGGTTTAACCTACCAGACGTTCGGCTCTGTCTTCACGAACACGGGTTCGGTAGAAAACAAGCCGGCTCAGACCGATAAATTCGTTTTCCTGCCGGAATTTATCTGGACGAAAAACATCCTCGGCGTCACAAACTTTTTTGAAGCAGTTACGCCTGTAGGAAGCGCATCGCAAAACATCACTAACGCCGACCAGCCTTCAAGCCAACCGTCCAACTTTTCGAATTCGAGCGGCGGACTCGGGGATATTTTGCTTTTTTACGGAGTTTACAGCAAAAACTATTCATACGGAAATCTCACCTTCAGTTTCTTCCCTCAAATCAGTTTTACGGTGCCTACGGGTCAGTGGAGTTCCGATTCTTCCGTTAACTTAGGAGGGGACGAATGGCAGATTATGCCGACACTTGCGGGTCAATTTACCTATAAACTGCCCGCAAAACAGTCCATAGCCTTAGATTACGCTTTAGGTTACAGCAAGAACGAAGGACATTCGACGATAAACGTTTCCGAACCGGCAAGCTATACCGACCCAGGGAACAATGTTTTTTTAGATGCCTACCTTAACTATTTTATCACCCCTAAACTAGACATTTATAATGAAACGGCATACGTCAAACAGTTCGACAACTACGGCTATACAAACACTTTGCATGGAACGGTAAATACTTACGGCCTTATCAACAACGGTTACAAAGACGTTATAAGCGGATTCGGCGTCGATTACCATTTTACTCCGGCTTTCCAGCTCGACGGACGCGTTCTGAAAGACCTTCACGGAGACAACGGGCCGGACGGCTATTACGGTATGGTAGATATAATTGCGGCATTTTAAGGGATATTAAAATATTTTATTAAAAGTTAGTTAAAAGTTATAATAAATAAAAATTTTAAAGAGGGCAAAAAAATGAAAAAAAATACCGCTGTGAATTATATAATAACTTTTTCTATAGGCTTGTTTTTAATTTTTGCCGGAATTCCGGTTCTTGCCGGAAATATTTCCTTAAATGCCGCTACTCTGAGGATAATGGCGGCGGATGCCCTTCCTAAGCCGATAACGGAGATAGGAAATATTTTTAAAAAAGAACATCCCGGGGTAAAAATAGATTACGACTTTCTTGGAGCGGGCGTTCTTAAGGGCGATATAGAGGAAGGTGCGCCCTGCGATATCTTTCTTTCCGCAAACGGAAAATTTCAGAGGGAACTTAAAAATAAAGGATTTTTAAAATCATATAATGTTTTCGCGTACGATTATTTAGCGGCCGCAACGCCTTATAATAATCCGGCAGGCGTAACCTCTTCAAACCTGATACAAAAACTTATGGATTCAAACGTTTCCCTCACTACTTCCAGCCCTCATTCCGACCCTGCCGGCGACTATACATGGAAAATGTTCAGGATAATAAACAGGCGGTTTCCGGGAGCTTTCGCTAAAATAACCGGCCACGCAAACCATCTGCTCGACGCCGCCCTTGTTATGCCCGTGCTCGAAAGCGGAAACACCGATTTGGGGATACTTTATACTTCCCAGCTTCTCGAACTTAAAAGAAGCGGCGCCAAAATTAATATAATTACTATTCCTAAAAAGTATAACACTAAAGCAAAATTTACGGCTTCGGTTTTAAATCAGTCTAAATATAAGTCTTTAGGCGAAGATTTCATAAAACTTCTTTTTTCTAAGAGAGGAAAAAAGATATTAAAATATTGGGGATTCACTCCGGCGAATTTCTCAAAATAAAACGAATTAGACTTCCTCTCCTTAATCCCCTCTTTTTGTAATTATCGAAAAGCGGGGATTTTTATATTTAAATAATTTTTCCGATATTATAAAATGATTTATGCCCGATAAAAAATTATATTTTATAAGCATATAATATGCATTTAAATAAAAACAGAATATTCGATGTACTTGTTTATATTATTTCGTTCTTATTTTTTGCAACGCTGGTGCTTCTTCTTTCCGGCATATTTTTCCAAACCTCTATCCATCTTTTCATAAAGGAACTAAAAAATGCCGGACTTTGGAATTCGATTTTTTTAAGTTTTAAGCTTTCTTTCATAGTCATCCTGATAAATTTAATAATCGGAATTCCCATCGCCTACGTATTGTCGTTTAAAAAAAGCAAAATTTCGTTTTTATTGGATATAATTTCGACGCTCCCTCTTACTACCTCCCCGTTAGTCATAGGTTTTGCGGTTCTAATCACTATGGGTTCGCTTAATCCCGTAGGGAAATTTCTTATCGATAAAGGAATAAAATTCGTATTCACGCCTCAGGGCATCGTGCTTGTCCAGCTTATTATCTCTTTCCCTTTTTTCGTAAATATAGTAAAAACGTCGTTCGACTCCATAAACAGAAAAATGCTGGATTTAAGCAAAACGTTGGGCGCATCTTCATTCGACGTTCTTTTTAGAATTATAATTCCCGTTTCTTATAACGGAATTATCGCAGGGCTCGCAATGAGCTGGTCGAGGTCTATCGGCGAGTATGCCGCAACGCAGATGGTTTCCGGCGTTATTCCTAAAATAACCGAAACCGCTCCGATAGAAGTCTTCGTAAAAACAAGCTACGGAAATTATCCGGCCGCTATTACTATTGCCGGCATATTAATGCTTATATCGCTTTTTTTTCTTGGAATTTTTAAATATTTCAGCTATAAAGTAAAAATAAAAACTAATGCATAAAAAAACAGAAATTATACGAAAAAATTAAACTAATATGAAACTTCTGGAAATTAAAAACATAAGTAAAAGTTTTTCGAATAAGAAAGTTCTCGACGTTATAAATTTAGAAATCGAAAGCGGGGAAATTTCATCCATTTTCGGTTATTCCGGAGAGGGCAAAAGCACCGTATTGAAAATTATCTGCGGAATATTAAAGCAGGACGGCGGAGACGTCATTCTTAACGCAAAAAATATAAATAATCTTGAATCATGCGAAAGGCGCACGCCGCTCGTAATGGACGAGCCGCTTCTGTTTCCGAACATGAATGTAATAGAAAATATAGAATTCGGCTTAAAATTAAACCTGAATAAAAGAAACCCCGTTAACGACATCGGGAAAAATAAAAAATTATTTTATTCTCCGAAAGAAATAATGGAACTGCTGGGAATAATGGGGCTCGAAAAAAGATATCCGGGCGAAATAAGCATGGGGCAGGCTCAAAGAGTTTCTTTGGCAAGGGCTTTAATCGTCAACCCTGAAATTATACTTATGGATGAGCCTTTTTCCAATCTTGATATTATTTCAAAAACAAAGGTCAGAAAGCTAATTAAAGACCTCAACCGCGAACTTAAAATTTCAATATTGTTAGTAACCCACGACATCGAAGACGTCGTTAATCTATCCGATAAAATGTTTATCTTAAACGACGGCAAAATTCAGGATTCCGGGCATCCGAAAGAAGTTTTAAAAAAACCCTCCTCAATAGATACGGCTTTTCTTCTCGGAACGGAAAATATATTAAACGGGATTATATCGGAAACGGACCGCCGCAATAATACAATAAAAATTAAGCTTAAGGCTCGAAACGGCGATAAGGAAGCGGGCATTATCATAGAAGCGGATTTTCAGGGAAATTTCGAAGCGGGCGAACAGGTTTTTTTAGCCGTAAGACCGGAAGAGATAATAATATTAAGAGAAGACAGAGATGTTTCTAAACCGGTAAGGGAAAACCGTTTTTCCGGAAAAATTATTTCGTCCATTTTTACTTCGAGGATGATGGAAATATCGATAAAATCGGAGGAAAATCTGGAACTTAAAGTTTTAATACCTTTCCACGCTTATGAAGTCATGAACCTTTTTGAAGGAAAAACCGTTAACTTATCTTTAAAAAAGTCTTCTATTCACCTTATAAAAAAGAAAAAAACCGTTAAGAGCCCGGTTTTTGTTTAAGATTATGATTTATTTTCCTGCCTGGAGTTGGACCTCCGGTTCGGCTTCCAGAACTTTTGCCGATAAGCCGCCGTCGTTTAAAACTATTCTGATAATCTCGTTTTCTTTAACCTGCATAACTGATGAAACAACCTTTTTTTCTTCGGAAAAAACTATGCCGTAACCCCTTTTAAGAACGTTATACGGGCTCAATGAATTCAATGCCTTGCATTCTGTTCCGACTCTGCTTTTATAATTAGCGATAGTTATTTCGGCCGCCCTTCTAAGCCTGCCGGACAGTCCGGTTATATATAATTTCCGCTCTTTAAAGACGTTTAACGGGTTTTTCAGCAAAAGCCTTTTACGCAGATGGGAAACATTCAGCATTAATAAATTTATCCTTCCTTCGGCTGAATTTTGCAGGCTTTCGGCGAGGTCGTAAACCCTGATTCTTTTATCCTGAATAATTCTTTTTGGAGAAACTTTCTCCATACTTTTAATTAAATTCGACAATTCGGCTTTTCTGTTTGAAATTAAATTGAGGGCACCGAGTTTCAACCTGTTTTTTAAGTTTTCAGACTGTTTTACTAATTCCGATTTTACCGGAACTGCCATTTCGGCGGCATTTGACGGTGTAGAAGCCCTTTTGTCGGCAACAAAATCGGCGATGGTAAAATCCGTTTCGTGGCCGACGGCGCTGATTACCGGAATAGACGAATTATAAATAGCCCTTGCGGTAATTTCTTCGTTAAAAGCCCATAAATCCTCTATGCTGCCCCCGCCTCTTCCGACAATAATTACGTCTATTTTTTTCCGGGCCGCGGAGTATAAGTTTAAAAGCTCAACGGCATGCGCAATTTCCGCCGCGCTGTTTTGTCCCTGAACGCTTGCATTTGCAAAAATTACTGATATATTCTCAAATCTTGATTTTAATATCTTAACGATATCATGCAAAACTGCGCCGCTTTTAGAGGTAACAATGCCTATGGTTTCAGGCAGGAAAGGAATAGCCCTTTTGCGCGATTCGTCGAACAAGCCTTCCCGCCTGAGTTTTTCTTTCAGCCTCTCGAACAATATATAAAGCTCTCCGTAGCCGAGAGGTTCTATTTCCGATACTATAAAGCTGTATTCGCCCCTCGGCTCGTATAAATTGATTCTACCGTAAACGGTTACCGACAACCCGTCTTTTATATCGAATTTTACTTTGCTTAAGTCGCTCTTAAATATTATACATTTTAATTTTGAGGATTCGTCTTTAAGGTCAAAATAATATCCAGAAGAATAATTTGTTTTTAATCCGGATATTTCGCCTTTAACCCTTACGGAGTAAAAAACATTTTCTATAGCCGCTTTCAGAATGTGCGAGAATTCCGAAACGGTCAGAATTACCTTATTCAAATCTTTTTCGCCCGTATCTTTATCCATAATTAATTATAATAATATATCGTATTCTATCTGTTATGCCTTTTATTTTTAATAAAAAAAGCCACCGCCGCCCCTGCAAGAGTTATATAACCGAGTATAGCGAAGGAATCGCCGTAAGAAGCTATTGAAGCCTGCATTTGTACGATTTCGTCAAAAAAGCCTAAGGCAGGACTGGGGAAAATGGTTCCCGGCCTTAAATATGAGGCGGCTTTGCTCATCAAATCGCCGTTTATGAAATTTATTACGCCGTGATATGCGTAAGAATTATATTTAATATCTCTTGCATACTGGTTTAAGTGATAAACCTGCC
>JAKAKK010000078.1 GCA_021813525.1 bacterium | reverse complement strand
ATAAAATTAAAAAATATATACCGCGTTTCCAAACCCCGTTTCTTCGACGAATCCCGCAAAGATATTTTTAATTTCCTTTCTTCATATTACCATGAAAACATATCGGGAGTCTTTGAGACGGCTCTGCCTTCGATAGACGTTAAACATTTCGATTTATTGGATAAATATTACGATGAAGCCATGCTTATCGAATCCTCCGGCAAAAACGGAGACGGCGGGAATATTACCGAAACTGCCGAAAATCCTGCGAGCAGGCGCAAGTTCCTTTCCGATGCCGCTTACAGTCTCACGCAGGAGCAGGAAAGCGCCGTCGGACTTATACGCGAAGCAATGAGTGCCGGTTCGTATAAAACTTTTTTACTGCACGGCGTAACCGCAAGCGGCAAAACCGAGATTTATTTTAATATTTTAGACTTTGCCTTAAGTTTAAATAAACAGGTTATAATTACCGTTCCCGAAATATTCATTACGAACCAATTTATTTATCTCATAAAAAAAAGGTTTAAGAACCTTGTCGAAAATAACGGTTTCGCCGTATTTCACAGTAAAATTTCAAGCAGGGAAAAACTGATAAATCATATAAGGATAATGAACGGGAGCGTTAAGCTGATTCTGGGAGCGAGGTCGGCTATATTTTCTCCGTTAAAAAATCCGGGTCTTATAATAATCGACGAAGAGCATGATTCCTCCTATAAACAGCAGTCTGGACTTCTTTACAACGCGAGGGACGTTGCGGTTATGATGTCGAAAAAATCTTCATCCGTATGCGTGCTCGGTTCTGCTACCCCTTCGCTTGAATCCTATTATAATGCCACCGTGCTTAAAAAATACGAATATATTTATATAAAAAACAGGGTAAAGGGGAAACTTCTGCCGCAGGTAAACATAGTCGACCTTAAAACGGAATTTAAAAGTTCCGGCAAAAGAGAGTTTAAAGATAAAGTTTTATCGGACGAAGCTATTTTTTTAATAAAAGAAAACCTTAAAAAGAAAAAACAGATACTGCTTTTTTTGAACAGAAGAGGATTTTCGACCTTCCTGATATGCTCTTCGTGCGGCCATTTATTTTTGTGTAAAAACTGCGCTATATCCCTCGTACACCATAAGAACGAACATAAAAAAGACGGGAGGAACGCGCCCTCCGGCATCTTTAGAGATATAAACGCCGGTTCTTTGAAATGCCATTACTGCGGCTATACCGAAGACGTCCCGAAACTCTGCCCGGAATGCGGAATGGATGCTATCGAGCCTTACGGCATAGGAGTCCAGAAATTAGAAGACGGCGTAAAAAATTTATTCCGCGTGGCGGATAATAATGCGGCCGGCATGGTCAGGATAGAAAGGATAGATTCCGATATCGCGAAGAGCAAGAAAGCCGGTTCGGAAATATTTAAAAAAATGCACGCAAAAGAAATAGATATATTAATAGGAACGCAGATTATAACAAAAGGGCATGATTTCCCCGACGTCGGACTTGTGGTCGTAATATTTGCCGACGGACTGATGAACATACCTGATTTCAGGAGCGCGGAAAAGGCTTTTCAGATTCTAACGCAGGTTCTCGGAAGAGCCGGCAGAGGGGAAGACCGCGGAGAAATAGCGGTTCAGACGTTTATTCCGAACAACTATTTATTGCAATATACCGCATCGCATAATACAAAAGGTTTTTACGAAAAGGAGCTTGAAATCAGAAAAGAATACGGATATCCGCCTTACGCCAGAATAATAGCCCTGAAATTAATAGATAAAAATATCGAAACTTTAAAAGAAACGGCTTCGAATTTAAAAAAAATTATCGCCGGTATCGTAGAAGCGAATATTAACCAGGGTAATTTTGCTAATAATATATCCGTATTAGGTCCTTCGCCCTGCCCGCTCGAAAAAATAAAAAACGATTTCAGGTATCAGCTTATACTAAAAGCGCCTCCTCCCGCCGCCGGTCTCCACAGGCTGATAGATATCTTGAGGGCGGACGCGCGTTTATTCAAAAAATTCTCATCCGGAAAAATTGCCGTAGATGTTGACCCTGACGTCCTTATGTGATAAACTTTAAATTTAAAACATTGCTAATATAATTAATAAGGGGTACCGATTTATGAACAAAGCCGGATTTACGGAAAAATTTGCGGATAGGAACGATATTCCCGTAAAGATTGCAGATAAGATAATCGATACGATAATTAACGAAATAAAAGAATCCCTCGTTCAGAGAAAAAGGGTTGAAATCAGGGGATTCGGAAGTTTTTCGGTAAAAGAATATAAAACTTACACCGGAAGAAATCCAAAAACCGGAGACAAAATAGAGGTTCAAAAAAAGCTGGCTCCGCAGTTTAAAGTAAGCAAGATTTATAAAAATGGCCTCGTTAAATAAATTAAATAAAATAAATAAGCCGAATAAAAAATTTTTTATAAAGACATACGGCTGCCAGATGAATTTTCATGATTCCGGTTTAATAGAAAGCGGCCTTTTAAAGAACGGTTTCATAAAAGCCGATTCAGCCGGCGACGCAGGTATAGTTATTCTTAATACATGCAGCGTCCGCGACCTTGCCGACCAAAAGATATTATCGGAGTTAGGCAGATTAAAAAAAAACGGTCCCGATAAAAAAATAGTTCTTGCGGGATGTTTTGCGAAACAGGTTAAGTTAAAAAAAGAAGCTGGAACGGATAAAACCGATGCGGGGTTGTTTTTCGATTACTGCGTAGGTCCGGACGAAATCCTTTCCATACCGGATATCCTTAAATACGAAAACGGCTCCGCAAAAGAAAGCCGTAACGGCGGCGATTATAAAGATTTCGGATTATTAGAAGAATTTTTTTACGATAAAAAACCGGAAAACGGCGCGGCGGCGGTCAAAATTATCGAAGGCTGCGATAATTTCTGTTCTTACTGCATAGTGCCGTACGTCAGAGGAAGAGAAAGGTCGGTACCGTTTGAAATTATATATAATACCGCTAACGAACAGGTTTTAAAAGGAGCCGAAGAAATACTTCTATTAGGGCAGAACGTAAATTCTTATTTATCGCCGGAAGACGGCAAAAAAGATTTCGGTTTTCTCCTTAATTCTCTTTCGGATATCCCCGGGATAAAAAAAATTAAATTCTTAACGTCCCATCCTAAAGATTTTAACGACGGCTTGATAGAAACTGTTTGCGGAAACGCCAAAATTTCCAAGGAAATCCATCTGCCGGTTCAATCCGGTTCCGATAAGATGCTTTCCGCTATGAACAGAGGTTATACGAGGAAAGATTATTTAAAACTCGTCCAAAAACTAAGAAACGGATGTTCGGATATTTCCGTTTCCACGGATATAATAGTAGGCTTTCCGGGGGAAACCGGCGAAGATTTTGAAATGACCCTTTCTTTAATGGAAGAAGTTAAGTTCGATTTTATTTTCGGGTTTAAATATTCTCCCAGACCGTTTACTAAAGCTTTTAAACTTAAAGACGATGTTTTATTAGAAATAAAAAAAGAAAGGCTTGAAAGGATATTTCAAAAACAAAAAGAAATAAAGATTGCTTCGCATCTTTGACCGCATAAAAGCCTTTGGCTTTTATAAACGCAGTCAAAGATATGCTCGCAATGACAAACCGGTGCACGCAATTAAACTGCGTCGTCATTGCGAGAAGTCGAAGACGACGAAGCAATCTCTAGACAAGGAGGCTGTCGAAAAATACTATGCTCATAGATTTTCATATGCACACCGTCTTTTCGGACGGGGAACTTGTTCCCGCAGAACTAATAAGGCGGTCTATATATGCCGGACTCGACGGCATAGCCATAACCGACCATGCCGATTTTTCCAACATAGAA
>JAKAKK010000033.1 GCA_021813525.1 bacterium | reverse complement strand
GGTTCGATACCGAAGGATATTCCACCAAGATAGCGGGGGAGGTAAAAGGGTTTGATCCTGAAAAATTCATAGAAAAAAAAGAAATAAAAAAAATGGATCAATTCATACATTATGCCCTTGCCTGCTCAAAAATGGCATTGGATATGTCCGGGCTTAAAATTACCGACGTCAATGCCCACAGGGTAGGCGTATGGATAGGAGCCGGCATCGGCGGGCTGATGACCATCGAAAAGTATCATACTATGCTTTTGGAGGGAGGTCCTAAAAAGATTTCGCCGTTTTTTATACCGATGCTCTTGATAAATCTTGCTCCGGGACAGGTTTCTATAATGACCGGAGCCAAGGGTCCTAACGCCAGCACCGTTTCTGCCTGCTCTACCGGAACTAATTCCATAGGAGATGCCTATAAAATCATTGCCAGAGGAGATGCGGACGCTATGATAGCAGGGGGGGCGGAATCCACGGTGTCCCCTTTATGTATTTCGGGCTTTAACGCTATGAAAGCGCTTTCTACGAGAAACGAGGAGCCGGCTAAAGCTTCAAGGCCGTTCGATAAAAACAGGGACGGCTTTGTAGTGAGCGAAGGCGCGGGTATCGTAATACTCGAAGAAATGAACAGCGCCGTTAAAAGAGGCGCTAAAATATATGCCGAAATAGTCGGATACGGCGTATCCTCGGATGCTTATCATTTATCCACGCCTGATCCTGAAGCTACCGGGGCATACTATAGCATGAAAAACGCAATCGAGGACGGCGGTTTAACGCCGGACGACATAGATTACGTTAATGCTCACGGTACATCCACATATTATAACGACCTGAATGAAACCAAGGCAATAAAACAGCTTTTCAAAGAGAAGGCCGAAAAGCTCAAGATAAGCTCGGTCAAATCTATGCTCGGGCATGCGCTCGGCGCCGCGGGCGGCATAGAAGCGGTTGCGACCGTGTTGACCGTTAACACGGGCATTATGCCTCCGACTATCAATCTGGAAGAACCGGATCCTGAGTGCGATCTGGATTATGTTCCGAATACCGCGCAAAAAGGCGATATAAAGTATGCCATATCCAATTCTTTCGGGTTTGGCGGAACTAATGCCACACTGGTTTTTAAAAAATGGGAGGATTGAAAGTTCAATGATATATTTAGGTTCGGACCACGCCGGTTTTGAATTAAAGGAATCCATAAAAGAAGAGCTTGCAAAAAAGGGCATAAAGTATCTGGACCTCGGTACGGATTCTTTAAAAAGCGTAGATTACCCGGATTATGCCCTTAAAGTCGCCGAAAAAGTCAAATCGGACGAAGATAAAAATTCTTTCGGAATACTCGTCTGCGGAACCGGCATCGGCATGGATATAGCGGCAAACAAGGTTGACGGTATCAGAGCCGCCTTAGTGCACGATGAATATACCGCGGAGGTCGCAAAAGCGCATAATAACGCAAATATAATCACTATGGGCGGGAGAACGACGACCCCCACAGAAGCGGCAAGGTATATAGACAAGTTTATGTCGTCGCAATATGAGGACGGCAGGCATGAAAACAGAATTTCCAAAATAAGTTCTATCGAAAAATTAAATATATAACAGTAATTTATTATAAGAAAAGGGTGAGATAAATTGAATTTTGAAGATTTGAAAGAGACGGATAGGGAAGTTTACGAGTTTATAGGAAAAGAGATAGACAGGCAGAGAAATTCTCTAGAGCTTATAGCTTCGGAAAATTTTGTTTCAAAAGCCGTTATGCAGGCGCAGGGTTCCGTTTTGACCAATAAATATGCCGAAGGGTATCCCAAAAAAAGATATTACGGGGGATGCGGTTTCATAGACGATATAGAACAGACGGCAATCGACAGAGTCAAGGAGATATTTAAAGCCGAATACGCAAATGTTCAGCCCCATTCCGGGTCCCAGGCAAATATGGCTATATTTTATGCATTTTTAAAACCGGGAGATACGGTTTTAGGCATGGATTTATCTCACGGCGGTCATTTAACCCATGGGAGTCCCGTAAATTTTTCGGGGAAATATTTTAATATAGTCCCCTACGGCGTAAATAAAACTACGGAGACCATCGATTATGACGAGTTGAGAAAAACGGCGCTGCAGAATAAGCCTAAGATGATAATAGCTGGAGCAAGCGCATATCCGAGGATTATAGATTTTAAAAAATTCAGGGATATCGCAGACGAAGCAGGATGTTATCTTATGGTAGATATGGCGCATATCGCCGGACTCGTAGCGGCGGACCTTCATCCAAGCCCTGTTCCTTACGCCGATTTCGTTACGACAACTACCCACAAGACGCTTAGGGGTCCGAGAGGCGGAATTATTCTTGCAAAGGCCAAATACGAAAAAGAATTGAATTCGGCAATATTCCCCGGAATTCAGGGCGGACCGCTGGAGCATATAATTGCCGCAAAAGCAGTCGCTTTTAAAGAGGCGCTAAGCGAAAATTTCAAAAATTATCAGAGGCAGGTAGTATTTAACGCCTCCGCGCTTGCAAATACCCTTAAAAATAACGGTTTTTCGTTAATATCCGGAGGCACGGATAACCATCTTATGCTTGTAGATTTCAGAAAATCCGAAATAACGGGCAAACAGGCTGAAGCTTTATTGGATGAAGTAGGTATAACGGTAAATAAGAACAAGGTTCCTTTCGACGAAAGGTCTCCTTTCGTTACAAGCGGGATAAGAATTGGGACTCCGGCGGTTACTACAAGAGGCATGAAAGAAGGCGAAATGATAAAAATAGGCGAACTTATAGCAGAAGTACTGCAAAATCCCGACGACGAAACAATAAAAAACAGCATAAAAAAAGAAGTTAAACTTTTGTGCTCTAAATTTCCATTATATGAAAATATTTAACGTCTTATCAGTTTTATGAAGTGCCCTTTCTGCTTTAACGACGACGATAAAGTAGTCGATTCCAGAATATCGAAGGACGGCAGGTCAACTAAAAGAAAAAGGCAGTGCAACTTTTGCGGCAAAAGATTTACAACCATAGAAACGATTGTTTCGGCTTCGCCTCTTATCATTAAAAAAGACGGAAGAAGAGAGTCGTTCGACAGGCAAAAACTCCTTAACGGTCTTATAAAAGCATGCGAAAAAAGACCCGTTCCCTACAATAATATCGAAGAAATAGTCCAATCTATAGAAAAGTGGATTGAAGAAATAAATTTAAAAGAGATAAAAAGCGAAGAGATTGGAAAGCATGTCCTCGATAAATTAAAAAATACGGACGCGATAAGCTATGTCCGCTTTGCTTCGGTTTATCTTTCCTTTAAAGATATAAACGAACTTTACGAAAACGTGTCGGAACTTATTAAAAAACAATCTTAAAATATAAAACCGCAAAAAGAGCTTCCATTATTTATATTATATGGATAAAAAAGGCAATAATTCGGATAGATATTTTATATCTAAAACTCTAAAACTTGCGGAAAAGGGCATAGGAACGACTTCTCCTAATCCTATGGTAGGAGCTCTGGTAGTCAAAGACGGCGTGATTGTCGGAGAAGGCTGGCATGAGAGAGCGGGACAGCCGCATGCCGAAGTTACAGCCCTAAGAAATGCCGGAAAAAAAGCAAACGGCGCCACGATATACGTCAGTTTAGAACCGTGCAGCCACTTCGGGAAAACCCCTCCCTGCGTTTATAAAATAAAAGAATCCGGCGTAAAGAGGGTCGTTGCGGCTGTTAAAGACCCTAATCCTTTGGTATCGGGCAAGGGGTTCGATTATTTAAAAGAAAACGGAATTGAAGTAACTTACGGAATTTTGGAAGAAAAAGCCAAAAGCTTAAACGAAGCTTTTTTTAAACATATAACTAGCGGACTGCCGTTTATAACAGTCAAAGAAGCCTTAACT
>JAKAKK010000024.1 GCA_021813525.1 bacterium | reverse complement strand
CCTCTCCTCTCGTAACCATCACGCTTAAGCCGCTTAACGGTCTTTTTTCGAACCAGTTTAAAGCGTTTCTTAATTTGACTACATTTCCAACGATTAATATAAGCGGACTTTTTAATCCCTTTTTTTCAACTTCTACGGCTATCGTGCTTAGAGTTCCGACGGCGGCTTTCTGGTTCAAAGTAGTTCCTTCCTGAATTACGGCGCAGGGCGTATCCTTATCTTTTCCTGCTTTAATTAAATTTTTCGTATTGGAGTCTAAATTTTTATAACCCATTAATATAACGATAGTATCTGCGCCCGCCAATCCTTTCCAGTTTATCGTGCTTTTTTCCTTATGCTCCCCTTCATGGCCCGTAACAATAGCTACGGTAGAAGCGTAATCCCTGTGGGTCAGAGGTATTCCGGCATAAGCGGGAACGGCAAAAGAAGAAGAAATGCCCGGTATTACCTCGAAAGGGATTTTGTCCTTAAATAACCTTTCGGCTTCTTCGCCGCCTCTTCCAAAAAGGTAAGGGTCTCCGCCTTTAAGCCTTAAAACGATATTATTGGTTTTTGCTTTTTCCGAAAGAAGTTCGTTTATGGAATATTGCGGGAGAGTATGGTTGGAAGACCTTTTACCGGCATAAATTATCTCGCACCCGTCTTTTGCGTAAGATAAAATTTCCTCGGAAATAAGGCTGTCGTAAACTATTACGTCCGCTTCCCCGAGAATTCTTTTAGTTTTAAGGGTAAGCAGTTCGGGGTCGCCCGGTCCGGCTCCAGCAAGATATACTTTGCCGGTTTTCTTCTTATTGCCTGTTTTAATATCTTTTTTAGCCTCTTTCATTTTCATTGAATTTTAAGTTCCTTTTTTATTTTATAAATTATTTTTGCTCAGTATTTCAAAAGCGCCTTTATCTATAAGCCTTAAGGCTAAACTTTTGCCGATGCTCTCGTAATCGTCCTTAGCGCCTTCGAATTCATCCTCGAGATATTCCCCCTGAATGTTTGAAACGAAGCCTTTAATGCGCAAAATATTGCCTTTTAAATAAGCATACGCTCCCACCGGAGACGCGCATCCGCAGTTTAACTCCCTGATGCAGGCTCTTTCGGCGAAAACGGCGGCATAAGTATCCCCGTCGTTCAAAGGCGCGATGATTTCTTTAACGTCGGACCTGCCGGTTTTATGCTCAATCGCTATTACTCCCTGTCCGCACTGAGGAATGAATTTGACGGGGTCTAAATATATATCGATGTAATGTTCGAGATTGAGCCTTATAAGCCCAGACGAAGATAAAACAATAGCGTCGAAAAAACCGTTTTTGAGTTTTTCGAGCCTCGTGTCGATATTGCCCCTTAACGGTTCGAATATAAGGTCGTCCCTTAAGCGCGCCATAAGGGACCTTCTTCTCAGACTAGAAGTTCCGACGATTGCCCTGCTTTTCAACAGCGACGCGAAATTTTCGGGATAGCCTTCTCCGAATGTTTCGGGCTTGTCTTTTAAGATTATGCAGTCTCTAGGGTCGTCCCTTTTTAAAGCCGCGCCTAATATTAAGCCGTCAGGTATGAACTGCGGAACGTCTTTCAGGCTGTGAACCGCAATATCGACTTCCCCGCTGAAAAGCGCTTCTTCTATTTCTTTTACGAACAAGCCTTTTCCGCCGAAACTGCTTAAAGACGCGTTTAAAATTTTGTCTCCCGAAGTTTTTATTGTTATTATTTCTATGTCTATGTCTTTTGAAAGTCCGCCGTAATATTCCGACAGCCTTTTTTTAACGAGATTGGCCTGGTATAAAGCAAGTTTGCTCCCTCTCGTTCCTATTTTTATTTTCAAAATTTACCTTTATTTTATAAGTTTTATATATTTGCCGACGTTTTCATCTTCCCCGCATTTATCCGTAACTGTCAAATCTTCCGAATCAAGGTTAAAAAGGGCTTTGAGCGTTTCGATAGAGTTTGCCCCTTCAGGGTTTGCGGACGCTTTTTTTATAAGCATAGTCGGCTCATGCAGAATTTTATTCGTCAAAGAATTTATTACTAAATCTTTTTCCTTTTTGTCGCCGATATATCCCGATAATTCAATTTCTAATATATCTTTTACCTTTTTTCTCAAAGAAATTATAACCGGCACGACATTCAGCGATTCTTTCCAGTTCATAAATTCTTTAACCGCGGTTCCTACAAATTCCTTAGCGGCATCCGCTTCCTGTTTCCTTATTTCTATGTTGCCTTCTATCATCTTTCCTATGTCGTCTATATCGAACAGATAAACATTGGGTATTTTGTTAATTTCCGGGTCTATATTTCTGGGCATTGAAATATCGATTAGAAATAAAGGCCTCTGCTTGCGGATTTTTATAACCGGTAAAATATCGGCATATTTTAAAACATAATCTTCAGAGCCGGTAGAGCATAAAACTATATCGGACTGCGGCAAAAGTTTATAATATTCCGAAAAATCTATAACTTTTAAATATTCTCTTTCGGCCGCGGCAAAAGATTCTTCGACGAATTTATCAGCATTTTCTTTTGTCCTGTTTGCAATATAAATGTTTTGCACTCCGTATTTTATAAAATGCTTAACGGTAAGCTTTCCCATCTCGCCGGCGCCGAGAAGGAGAACTTTTTTCTCGTCTAAACTGTTAAATATCTTTTTTGAAAGCTCGACTGCGGCATAACTGACAGATACGGGAGAAGCCGCTATTCTTGTTTCCGTTCTGACCGTTTTAGCGCAGTTAAACGCCTTGTGAAATAATTTATTTAAAAACCTGCCGCTGTTTTTAAATTTGCAGGCTTCGTTGTAAGCCTCCTTCAGCTGTCCTAATATCTGCGGTTCCCCTATTACCATAGAATCCAGGCTGGAAGCCACGCTGAATAAATGCCTTACCGCATCTTCATTAAGATACATATAGAAAATATTTTCTTCTGCGGCATCCCCGAAAAAATATTTTGCTATATAGTTTTTAATTATATGGCCGCCTTTGCCCTGCGACCAGGAAGACAGATTCATTATGAACTCCGACCTGTTGCATGTAGTAAGGACTACGACCTCTTTAACGAAAGGCCTGCCGTTCTCGTCTTTCAGGCCAAGCAGTTTATTAGTAAAATCCTGCCTTAATTCAACGGTCAGGAGTTTTTTGGAAACCGTTTCCCTTTCGCCTATTTCTGCCGATTTATGATTTAAGCCTATTATTAAAATATCCATATGATTATTTTAAATTTATTCAAATCCGTGAAATGACGGAAACAAATAAAAAGAAAAACTTAAACTAAAAAGTATAAGTAAAAAGCCTGCAACGCTGAAAATAGCGGCTCTCTTTCCCCTTAAGCCCTTTGCCACCCTCTCATGCAGGAGAACCGCATAGATAAGCCATGTTATAAGGGACATAATTTCAATAGGCTTTACTACTATAAAAGTCCTGAACAATGAACCGGACAGATATATGCCCATAACTATGCCTAACGTTATAAACGGAAATCCTATTTTTAAACATTGATAATTAATATTATCCAGCAGTTCTAAATTATACCCCCTGCCGGAATTTATATCTAAAATTTTCAGATTCTTCTTATTCTTGATTTTTCTTTCCTGAAAAATATATATTAAAGAAACTATAAAAGCAAGGGCAAAAAGCGAATCGCCTATCAATATAAGAACTATATGGGTTAAAAGAATGGTTCTGTCCGTATTCAGCATATCCGGTTTTATATGAATATGCGGAACAAAAAATCCTACAAGCAAATTCAGCGCTACTAAGGGCGCAATATATAAAAGAATATATTCGGCTTTATAAAAAAGACCGAACAGAACGACTATAAACATAAGTATCCATGCATTGAAAAATACGAACCTGTCGATATGAACCGGCACGGTGAGCCCCTTAACGCT
>JAKAKK010000045.1 GCA_021813525.1 bacterium | reverse complement strand
ACAAGCCCCTTAATCCTGTCAACCGCCCAGCCGAGATTGACGGCGGTCGGCCTTGCCGAGAACATAAAACCGGCTATATCTAAAAATTTCTTTTTAAACATTTCGTAAGTGTTTACTTCCGGTAAATCAAGGAGGGATTTTGCGCCTAAATACAAACCGAAAGCCGCGGAAACGCCTATTGCGGGAGCGCCCCTCACGATCATATCTTTTATTGCGTCGTAAACCTCTTTATAAGTTTTTAATTCGACGTAAATTATTTCGAGCGGAAGTTTTCTCTGGTCGAGCATTTCTACGACGTCGTCGTCTCTTAATCTTAAAGTATAAAAAGCCATTTTTAAAAACCTCCGCAGTGTTCGTTTTTTTTAATGAATATAGTTGCTTTGTACGTCATAAATCAGCTCCTCCCGCTTTTATAATTTTCGATATTCTTTTGCAATATCTCGTTCACTTTTTTAGGATTCGCTTTGCCCTTCGTTTTTTTCATCGCTTCCCCGACGAAAAAACCGAATAATTTGTCTTTTCCGCCGATAAGGTCGGCAAATTCTTTCCGATTTTCGTCAATCGCCTGTTTTATTATTTCTTCGATGCCCTTGTCGTCCGAAACCTGGGCGAGATTCTTTTCTTTTATAACTTCTCCGGCTTTTTTTCCGGACGAAAGCATTTCCGCCAACACGATTTTACCTGTGTTCCTGTTAATGCTGCCGGATTCTACCGCAGTTATCAGCTCAAGAAAATCACCGGCTTTAATAAGGCTTCTTCCTTCCCCTTCCCTTGCTTTCAATTCCGAAAGCAGTTCGTTTATAATCCAGTTCGCCAATTTTTTTATCTCGACCCTGCCGCCGTTTTCCTTTATTAGAACTTCGAAATAATGGGCTATGTCTTTATCCTGCGTAAGCACTTCCGCATCGTATTCCGTCAGCTTGTATTCCGAAACGTATCTGCCTCTTTTTACTCCCGGAAGCTCCGTCAGCGAATTTTTAACTTCGGATATAAACTCTTCCGATAATATCAGCGGCGGCAGATCCGGCTCCTCAAAATACCTGTAGTCGTGGGCCTCTTCTTTTCCCCTCATAGACCTCGTGATATTTTCTTTAGAATCGTAAAGCCTTGTTTCCTGAATAACTTTCCCGCCGCTTAAAACGACGTCTATCTGTCTTTCTATTTCATATTCTATGGCTTTTTCGACGAATTTAAAGGAATTTACGTTTTTAACTTCGGCTCTCGTTCCGAGTTGAGGGTCTCCTTTACGCCTGACGGAAACGTTAGCGTCGCACCTGAAACTGCCTTCCTCCATATTTCCGTCGGAAACACCGAGATACACGAGTATTTCCCTAAGCGCTTTCAGATAAGCGGCGGCTTCCGATGCAGTGTTTATATCCGGTTCCGAAACTATTTCCACAAGGGGGGTGCCGGCCCTGTTTAAATCCACATAAGACTGATTTCCTATATGAATTAATTTTCCGGCGTCTTCTTCTATATGAAGCCTGTTTATTCTTATTTTCTTTTCTCCGCGGTCTGTTTCGATATTCAAATAGCCGTTTGAAGAAACGGGGTCTAAATACTGCGATATTTGATAGCCTTTAGGCAAATCGGGATAGAAATAGTTCTTTCTTGCAAAAAGGCTTTTTCTGTTTACACCGATGTTTAAAGCGAGCGCCGCCTTTACCGCAAGTTTTACCCCTTCAAAATTTATTACCGGAAGCGCTCCCGGAAGCGCAAGACAGACCGGACATACCGCCGTATTAGGCTCCATGCCGAAAATATTGGGGCATGAGCAGAACATTTTAGTCTTAGTCAAAAGCTGCGAATGGACTTCAAGGCCTATGACCGCCTCGAATGAATCGTTATTGTTCATATTATTATTTCCTCATTTAAAAAATAAATACGACATCTTTTTATAAACCGCCCCGTCAGGCTAACGCCTGACGCCCCTCCTTTTTAAGGAGGTGGGCTTTTTGTTAATGCTTATATATAATCCTTACGCGTCTGCGCTTTTAATATATGCCCAGCTTTATACCTTTGCGCTTTTACTAAATATCCAGCTTTCTAAATCCGGCATTTTCCCTAAACTTAACTTCGTCCTCTATAATTTTTGCAAAAGAAAGCAGCCTGTCTTCCGTCGCCCAGGGCGATATAACCTGCAAGCCTACGGGAAGAACACCGCCTTGCTTTGACGGATTTTTTACCGTACCGACGGGCATGCTTAACCCCGGCAAATACGCAAGATTAACGGAAATCGTGTAAATATCGGACAGGTACATGCTTAAGGGATCCGCCGTCTTCTCGCCTATTAAAAACGCCGGGGTAGGCGAAGTGGGGCCTATTATAACATCGACTTTTCCGAATGCGTCTTTGTAATTTTTTATAATAAGCTTTCTTACTAAAGATGCTTTTTTATAATAAGCGTCGTAGTAACCTGCGGATAAAGCAAAAGTCCCTAAAATTATACGCCTTTTTACCTCGTTTCCGAAACCCGCTTCCCTGGACTTTCTGTAAAGGCCGTCCAGATTTTGCATTCCGTTTCCGTCCTCTTCTTTATATCTATAACCGTACCTTATGCCGTCGTATCTTTCTAAGTTCGAACTCGCCTCGCTTGTAGCAATTATATAATAATCGGCAACCGAATATTTAGTATCCGGCAGGGATATATCTACTATATACGCTCCCAGTTCTTTTAATAAAGCTTTGATTTCCGAAATTTTAGAACCTATTTCCGGGTCTAAGCCTTCGGAAAAAAATTCTACGGGAATCCCCACCCTTAATCCTTTCATTAACGATTTATCGGCTTTTTTCACTATTCCGGCGTAATCTTTAACTTCAAATCTTCTGGTAGTCTGGTCTTTTTCGTCGAACCCGGCGACCGCTCCGAGCATAATCGCGGCATCTGTTACGTCTTTGGAAAGTACGCCCGCCTGGTCTAGCGAGGAACTGAACGCTATAATTCCGTATCTTGAAATTAAACCGTAAGTCGGCTTCAATCCGACTACGCCGCAAAGGGCGGCGGGCTGTCTGACGGAACCCCCGGTATCCGTTCCGAAGGAGCCGGCGCACAAATCAGCCGAGACGGATGCGGCGGAGCCTCCGCTGGAGCCTCCCGGAACCCTGTTTAAATCGTAAGGATTTCTCGTTGTTTTATATGCGCTGTTCTCGGTCGAAGAACCCATGGCAAATTCATCTAAATTTGTCTTTCCTAAAAAAACGTAATTATTTTCTTTCAGCTTCCTTACGACGGTAGAATCGTAAGGGCTTATAAAATTATCCAATATTTTTGAGGCGCATGTCGTCTTTTTGCCTTTTATTAAAAAAATATCTTTTATCGAAAGCGGAATACCGGTAAGAGGAGAAAAACCGCCTCCCGAAGCGATGATTTTGTCGGCGGCTTCGGCGTTTCGCTCTGCCTCTTCGAAATCGTTGTACAGATAAGCCGAAACCTTGGGGTCGGCTTCTTTTATCCTTTTTATATATGAGTTTAAAATGTCTTTACTCGTTGCTTCCTTATTTTTTAAAAGGACGCCGAGCTCGCCTATGGTCAGCCTGTATAAATCATCCGTCATTTATAATTACCTCGTTATTATATAAATGCTTATTTTTTAGATATTATATACTTTGCGCGGTTGCAAATATCATTCTATTATCTGCGGCACGACGAAAAAGCCGTCTTCAGAACCGGCGCTCCGCGTTTCAAAAGCAGGGGCGTTGCTTTTGACTATAGCGAAATCGAAGCTGTCGTCGATTTTACATTCGTCTATACGGCAGTCTTTGTAAAATTTATCGCTTAAATCGCTTCCCGACGTCAATTTATCGTATTCCAGTTCGCTTAACGCGCCTTCGATTTTTGAAACGTCGGCCTCCTGTATTATATTTATATATTCCAGTATTTTATTTAATTCGGATGCGAAATGGCCGAGGTCTTTTTCGCTCAAATCCAGCTTTGCAAGCTTCATAACGTGGTGTATATCGATTATGTTTTCTTTTTTATCAGTTTCCATTAAACCGCCCCTTTTAATAATATTCGTAATTATCTACAATCTCTTCTATAAGTTCTTCGGGTATTTCTTTTAGGAATCTCGACGGCATATTATATTTGTACTCTTTGCCCGACCTTCTTCTTTTAGACCATGTAAGATAAAGTTTTTCTTTCGCCCTTGTTATCCCTACGTAACAAAGCCTTCTTTCTTCTTCCAGCGAAAGCTCGTTGTCTAAAGACCTTATGTGCGGGAAAAGATGCTCTTCCAGCCCCGCGATAAAAACAACCGGAAACTCTAAGCCTTTTGCGCTGTGGAGGGTCATGAGCGATACTTTTGTAATATCCGAACCGCCCGCCGCACCCGGTTCTTCCTTAGTGTCGTTAATCGCGCTCTGGTCTAAAAACTCGGTGATATCGTCGAAATCATGGGAAGCGTTTATCAGTTCTTCTATATTTTCGAGCCTGTTGCCGTCAAGTTCGTTAGCCTTGGATACCCCGGCTTTAAGCATAGATTCATAGCCCGAAGCTTTATATGCGAAATTGATTATATCCGCCAGTTTATCGCCGGAGTTCGAACCGGAACCGCGGCCCGATTCTTCTCCTGTATCAGCATTGCCTGTTTTAACAGCCCCTTCATGTTCGCCTAATATAGCGGATTTTATTTCAGATTTTATTTTTAATATTACGCCGAAATAATTTGCGATACCGGAAACGGAAGAATCGCGGGCTGGCGGGCGGGAAAATTCGGTTGAAACGGAAATAGTCTGTTCCTGCATATTGTTCAATCCTCTTATTGAGGAAAACAATCCCGTTTTTAAAGCGGTTAAAATATCTGCCCCGTTTTTAAAGGCGATGTCCTGCATATTTTTTATAGTTTTTTCACCTGCGCCTGTAGGAACGCACTGGATGCTCCTTTCAAAACTCACCGCATCTTTAGGGTTAAGCGCAAATCTTAAAAACGATAAAATGTCTTTTATCTCTTTTCTCTGATAAAATTTTAACCCGCCGTAAATGTTATATCTTATGCTTTCCTTTACGAGCCTGTCTTCGATGACCCTGGATTGCGAATTTGCCCTGTATAATATCGCTATGTCTTTGTTGGAATATCCGTCCTCTCTTATAAGCCTCCTTATTTCTTTAGCTATATAATAGCTTTCCGAATAATCGTTATTCGCCTGATAAACGGTTATCCTGCTGCCGCCGCCTTTTTTGTCCGTTTTTAAGGTCTTGTCCTTTCTGAGTTTATTTCCCTTGACGAGAATAGAAGCGGCGTTAAGAATATTTTTAGTGGAACGGTAATTTCTTTCTAATTTTATAACGGAACAGCCGGGGTAAGTTTTTTCGAAACTTAAGATGTTGTCTATGGTCGCTCCCCTGAAACTGTATATTGACTGGTCGTCGTCTCCTACGACGCAGATATTTTTATGCCTGCCCGCAAGAAGTTTAATAAGCTTGTCCTGTATATAATTGGTATCCTGAAATTCATCCACCATAATATATTTATAAAGGCCGGAATACCTTTCCAGAATCTGCGGATTATTCTGAAAAAGCTTGACCGCGTTAAACAAAAGGTCGTTAAAATCCATCGCGTTGCTTTCTTTGAGCTTTTTTGAATACTCAGAATATATGACTGCGTAATCCTTTTCCCAAGCCCTAACCGTTTCAAAAGACTCCTCGGCATTAATGAAAGAATTTTTATTCTTTTCGATAAAGTATTTTGCCTTTGAAGGAGTAATGATTTTTTCGTTTAGATTGAGCGATTTGATAATTTTAGAAATTATTTTCCCGGAATCGTCTTCGTCGAAGACTACAAACGACCTTTCATAGCCTGCTAAATCGGCATGCCTGCGGAGAAGTTTAAGGCAGAATGAGTGAAAAGTAGAAAACTCCGGAAGTCCGGAACCGCCGTCGTAACCTGAGCCGTATTCAACCCGTCCGCCGTCTTTTTCATATTCCAGCGCTTTTTTAATTCTTTCTTTCATTTCCCGCGCCGCTTTGTTCGTAAATGTTACGCCGAGAATATTATAAGGCTTAGCTTTGCCGGTTTTTATAAGATGCACCGCCCGTAAAGTTATAACTCTGGTCTTGCCCGAACCTGCACCCGCCAGTATTAAAAGAGGTCCGTCGTCATGAAGAACCGCTTTAAGCTGTTCCTCGTTTAAACCTTTAAGATAGGCGGCTGTCTGGAAGGCTGTATTATTATTAAAAGGCATATTGGTCTGTTTAGTTTACTTGGTATCTATACTATTTTACTCTACGGTTACGCTTTTTGCAAGATTGCGGGGCTGGTCTATATCTGTGCCTTTGAGAGCGGCGATATGGTAAGCCAGAAGCTGAAGCGGAACAGCGTAAAGAATAGGGCTCAGGACTTCGGACGTTTCCGGTATTTTTATTAAATCGGACACTCCGTCTATTTCAGGCTCGTAATCGGCAACCGCAATAATTTTACCGCCTCTTGCTTTTATTTCTTCGATGTTGGATATTGTTTTAGGGGCGAGCATATTGTTGGACAAGAGGAACAAAACCGGCATGTTCTCGTCCACGAGAGCGATAGGACCGTGTTTCATTTCTCCGGCGGGATAACCTTCGGCGTGGATATACGAAATTTCTTTTAATTTTAGAGCCCCTTCAAGCGCTATAGGATACAATATGCCTCTTCCAAGATATAAAAAATTGGAGTTTTTATAATATTTTTTTGCCGTTTCTTTAATAGCCCCATCCATAAAAAGAATCTGCTCGACTTTTTTCGGAAGCTCGACCATATCGTTAAAAATTTTAAGGCCGTCGATGTTTTCGCGGGAAGGGATATACCCTTTAATTTCCCTGATACGCAGAGCCAGAAGCAGCCCGCATAAAAGCTGGGTGGTAAACGCCTTGGTAGAGGCTACTCCTATTTCGGGACCAGCATGCGTGTATATTACGCCTTTATCGGACATAGCGGTTATCTGCGAACCCGGAACGTTAGTGATAGAAATTATGCCGGCGCGTGCGGCTTTAGCAAGCTCGAGCGCGCTGTTCGTATCGGCGGTTTCTCCAGACTGCGAAATGCCTATGAATATATCGTTCTTGGAAATAGGAAAGTTTTCGTACCTGAATTCCGAACCGTATTCGACTATAACCGGAATGCCGCAAATCGCTTCGGCCATATACTTAATAGCAAGGCCGGCATAATAAGAAGAACCGCAGGCGGTTATGACTATCCTGGACGCGTCTGCCAAGTCTTTTTTAGTCAGCTTTACATCTTCGAGCATAATCTTGAAACCGGAAAACGAATCCCTTATTTTATTTTTAAGCCGGCTCCCGCCTTCTCCCGCGTTTCTCCCATTCACGGATATCACTCTCGACGAAAATGCGTCCAGAAGACACGAAGGCTGTTCGAATATCTCTTTCTGCATAAAATGGGAAAAACCGGTCTTTACCGCTTTTGACGCATCCCAGTCTATTTTAGTAACTGTTTTGGCGGTTTTCTTGCCTTTGAAATTAGTCAGTTCCAGTATTCCGTCATGAAAATAAGCTATTTCGGAATTTTTTAAATATATAACCTCGTCGGAATATTCTATAAGGGGAGAAACGTCGCTCGCAAAATAAACTTCGCCGCCTTTATGAAGCATAACTAACGGAGGCCCGTATTTCACCGCCGCAATGCTTTTTTCGGCCGCATTTAATATCAAAACGGCAAAAGCGCCGGAAAGCTCCAGGGCGGAAAGCCTCACGGCTTCATAAAAGGTTTTGCCTTCGTTTATATTGTCCTCGATTAAATGGGCTATGACTTCCGAATCGGTAGGAGTAATAAATTTATGTCCTTTTTTTATCAGCCTGCTTTTTAAAACGGCATAATTTTCTATTATTCCGTTATGGACTATAGCAATATTTCCCGAGCAGTCCATATGGGGGTGGGCATTATCGTCGGTCGGTTTTCCGTGGGTAGCCCACCTGATATGCCCTATGGCGATATCCGATTTTACGGGCTTGATACAGCTGAATTCGGTCGAAAGATTTACGAGTTTCCCCGACTTTTTGATGCATTTTATCTTCTTTCCGCTCCGGTCGTAGTAAGCTATGCCGGAAGAATCGTATCCTCTGTATTCAAGGCTTTTAAGCCCGTTTAAAACTATATCTACCGAGCTTTCCCCGTTTAAATTTTCGGAAAATCCCCTCGAATATCCCATGATTCCGCACATTATCGATTATCTCCTCTATTTTTGTTTTGGAAAAGGGGTCAGATTTAAAATCTGACCCCTTTTCCCCGGCTTACTTTTTCTTTTTTCCGGCTTTCATTTTTTTTAACGCCCACCCTTCTATGTTTTTCTGCGGAGTTCTCGATATTGCGAGCGCGCCTTCCGGAACGTCTTTGGTTACGGTAGTCCCGGAGCCCACGTACGAATTCTTGCCGATTTTAACGGGAGCGACTAGTTGGGAATCCGAACCGATAAAACATCCGTCTTCTATTACAGTTTCATATTTCTTTTTTCCGTCATAGTTGCACGTTATAACTCCGGCTCCTATATTGACGCCGTCGCCGATGCGGGCGTCTCCTATATAGCTTAAATGGGACGCCTTAGTATTTTTGCCGATAAAAGTTTTTTTAACCTCTACGAAATTTCCTATCCTGCCGCCTTCGGACACAAAGGTTTCCGGCCTTAACCTCGCAAAAGGCCCTATCTGAACGTCGTTCATTATAACAGAGTTTTCGATAACGCTGTAAGGCTTTATCCTGGTATTATCCATAATAGCCGAATCTTTAACGACGCAGCCGTTTTCGATAACCGCCCCTTTCATTATCGAAGTTTTACCCGATAAAAAAACGCCCGGATATATAACCGAATTTTCGCCTATTTCAACGTTATAGCCTATATAAACGTTGTCGTCGGTTATGAAATTAACGCCTTTTTCGATGAAATCCGCGATTAATCTTTTTTGCAATATTTTTTGGGCGTTCATTAAATCCGCTTTCGAGTTTACCCCGATAAACTCCTCCGCATTGCGGGATTTATAGCATGCGGTTTTTAGTCCCGCCTTATAAAAAATATCGACTATATCGGTAAAATAGTACTCTTTTTTTCTATTGTTCGGCTTAATGCGGCCGATAAATTTTCTTAAAAGATTTAATTTTATTATATAGACTCCCGAATTAATTTCTTTTATCGAAGCGGTATCCGGCGGAAAATCGCATAACTCTTTTTCTTCGATAATTTTCTCCGCATACCCTTTTTTATCGGTTAAAATTCTGCCGTAAGAATAAGGGTTTTCTACTTCTACGGACAAAACCGTTAAATCGTTTTCGTTGTCTAAATGAAACTTTACGGTTTCTATAAAAGTTTCCGGTTTTATCAAGGGCATATCGCACGGCAATATTATGATATCCTCTTCTTCGGCGCCCTCCGGAAACATATCTAGCGCTTTTTTTGCGGCGTCTCCCGTGCCGAGGTATTTTTTCTGAACGGAAAAGTCTAAAGCCAGTCCTTTTCTTTTGAATCTTTTTTCCTTCAAGACGTAATTTCTGACAAGCTCTCCTTTATGCCCTATGACAGTACCGATTTTATCTAAAAAAACCCCGTATGCGCTTATATCCCGGCGGACGCTAAATTCTTTTCCGGCATCCGTTAAGGATTTAATAGTATAAAATATAAGAGGGTTTTCCAACAAGCCGGAAAGCGCCTTCGGCTCTTCGGATTTCATTCTCGTTCCAAGTCCTCCGGCAAGCAGAACCGCTCCGATATTTCTTATTTTTTTATTATATTTCATATGAATTAGTATTATATAAAATTATCCAGCCGCACTCCACTAATTATTTAATCCGAGCCATTATTTCTGTGCCTGAAAACATCGAGAAGCGTCGAATAGCCGTAAGTCGTTTTTATCGGGAACGCGACGGAGAGGAATACCGTAAATGCCGATACCGCAAGGCCGGCGACGAGCATATAGAAGTTTTTATATTCTATAAATATCAGCGCCGATATTATTCCTATGAATCCGCCTATTACCGAAGCTATAAGCCTTTTTATTACGTGTATTAAAAAGTTCTCCAATCCGGATATATTAGTAGGATGGATTTTTACCCTGAAATCCTCCGAATATGCTACGTGCATTAACCTTCTCGTATCGTTAATAAATTCCTTCAGCTGTTCAAAACCGTTTTTAATAAAATTTACGGGGGAAAAACTCTTCCCTAATTCCGTTTCTTTTATATATCTTTTTGCGACAGGAATAATGTCTTTAACGAGATTATAAGACGGATTATATGCGGTGCCTATGCCTTCCAGTAGAGCCGCCGTTTTAAATATATATACGAGGTTCTGGGGAAGCTCGAAAGGAAAGGCGTAAAAACTTTTCATAATTTCGGTGATTATCACCTGTATTTTTTTGCTTGAAATATCTTTCTGGCTTAAAACCTTATACAATTTTCCTGCCATGCTTTCCAAAAGCTGCCTGGAAACTTCTTTATTTATTATGCCGAGGGCGTAGTAAGCGTCTATTATTCCCGGGATATCCTCTTTTATGCCGGCAAGGACGGCTTTAATCAGGTTCTGTTTGGTATCTTCGGATATATGAATTACAAGCCCGAAATCAAGCATAATAATTCTGCCTTCCCCGTTAACTAAAATATTTCCGGGATGAGGGTCGGCATGAACTATTCCGGTTACTAAAGACTGATAAATGTAGAATTCTATCAGCTTATCGATAATTTTTTTAGGTTCCAGCCCCATTTCCCTGATTTGTTTAAAATGCGTAATTTTAACTCCTTTATGGAAATCCATAACCATAATATTTTTTGAAGTCAGTTCGGAATATGTTTTGGGGATTATAATAAAATCGAGTTCTTTAGCGATTTTTCTAAATTCTTTTATATTTTTAGTTTCGTGGATTAAGTCCATTTCTTCGTAAATAGTAACGCTGAATTCTCTCAGGACTACGGATATGGACTGGATGGATTTATTCTGGGGAAAGAAGATTTTTAATAGATTTAAAACGCTTTTTAACGTCTTTATGTCGATGGCGACGTTTTTTTCGATATCCGGCCTGATTACTTTGACGATGACGTCTTTCTCCTTATAGACGGCTCTGTAAACCTGAGCGACGGAGGCGGCGGCCAGCGGTTCTTCGTTAAATTCTTCGAAAATATCGTTTATGCTTTTACCGGAATCTTTTTCTATGATAGGTTTAATTCTGTAAAACGGAACGGGGGGCACTTCATCCTGCAAAGTGGAAAGAGCGTCTAAATAAGCCGTAGGGAGAAAATCCGCCCTCGTGGAAATAACCTGCGCCAGCTTTATAAAAGTAGGACCGAGCGCGGCTATTATGCGGGTGAGCCATTTTGCGGACTTAGAGTGGTATTTTTCGCTCAAAGTCCGCCTGGCTCCGAAAATCACAAACCTTTTTTGGGTAAAAAGTATAAATAAAATAAACGGCAGTGCTTTAAAAAATATAAAAAAATTTCTTTTTATCAATAGTAATTGCCCGTAGAAATTATAGTTACGGTATCCGTGCCGGAATTAACGATAAAGCAGTAATGCCCGTCCGGCGAAATACTTACGGCTGATGGATAACTTCCGACTTTGACGGTTTTAACCACTTCGGCCTTGGCTATGTCGATGACGCTTAAAGTTGCGCCCTGCGTATTAATTACATAAAGATATCTTCCATCCGGAGTAACGGCGGCCGCCGTAGGACCCTTGCCCGTATAAACGGTGGCTACCTTGCCGAAAGGCTGTGCGACATAGTTTGAAGGCGGAACATACGCCGGAGAATATCCGTAAGGAGCCGTCGGCACGGCGGCGGAAGCCTGTAACGGAGAAGTGACTGCCGTTGCCGGCGTTCCGACCGTTACCGGAGAAGCCGGAGCGATTGAAGCGTACGAAGCGGTCGTCCTTTTAATCCTTATGAAAGCTGCGCTGGATGCCGAAGTTACCGTTACGAGAGCGACGCTTCCGTCGGGAGAAACGGCAACGTTTATTGGGCCTGCCGGCAAGTTTATAGTCTTTATGCGGTTAAAATGCACGGCGTTATAAATCGACAGCGCCATATTCTGGTAGTTTACCACGAAAAGCATCATCCCGTCCGGAGTTAAACCTAACGAAGACGGGTCGGACAAAGTTTTAAATTTTTTAACGAGGGCAAAATTTTTCTCGTCGTAAACGTATATTTTGTTTTCTTTGCCTGAAGATACGTAAATATATCGAACAGGAGACGAATCGGGAGAAAATGCGACGGAAGTAGGATTCTTACCGGTATGTATGTTTCTTATAACCGAAAGCGTAGATGCGTTAATTATAGAAACGGACGACCCTCCTGCATTCGCTACGATAATAATTTTACCGTTAGGCGAAACGGCGATGCCCTGGGGTTTCTGTCCCACCCTTATTCTTTTAATAACGGCGTTTTGCATAGTATTAATTACGTCGACCTCGTTGTTGTGAATATTCGACACAAAGGCGTATCTCGAATCCGGGGAAAAAACCACGCTCACCGGACTTCCGCCTGTGCTTATATCAAGGGATTTGGTAAGGGTGGACATATTTAAAAGGCTGACGTTTCCCGAAGCGGTATTGCATACATAGGCAAAGGTCAGGGAAGGCGCTATAGCTACTCCGGTAGGATGCGACCCGACCTTAATGGAAGCTACCGTGCCTTTAGTAGCCATGCTTACGACCGAAACCGTATCGTTATCGGAATTAGAAACAAGGGCGTAATTGCCGTTGGGAGAAAAAGCTACGCCGAAAGGAAAACTGCCGACGGGAATATTTCTCGTAAGCCTTGGGGTTAGCAATGCGTAAGCCGACCCTTCATATTGAGGCATAAAAGTAAATATGCCGGAAATGAACAAAAAAGAAACGATAAATAGAAAAAAAATAGGGAAAGCGCCCCTGTTAAGATTTGCGGAAAACTTCGATTTTGACATGAATACACCCGTTTTATTTAAATGTTTAAATTATTTTTATTTTTTTAACAGTTCTTTAAATTCGTCCTCGTTTATTATATTTAGTTTAAGTTTTACGGCTTTGCCGTATTTAGAACCGGGGTCTTCTCCGGCGACCACGTAATCCAGTTTCTTTTTAACTGTTTTCTCTACGATACCGCCCATCTCTTTCACGATATTCTCAGCTTCGTCTCTGGTGAAATCCTTAAGCCCGCCGGTAAAAATAAAACTTTTGCCGGCGATTCTGCTGTTTTCCGCAGACGCGGAAGCATTTACGATATACGGAGAAACTCCCGCCTTAAAAAGTCTTTCTATAACGGCGATATTAGAATCGAGCCTGAAAAAATTAAAAATAGATTTTCCTATTTCTTCCCCTATGCCGAATTTGGAAGAAAGCTCCTCCACTCCGGCATTTTTAATGCCGCTTACGCCGCCGAAATATTTTACGAGCAAATCCGCGATATGCTCTCCGACGTGTCTTATTCCTAAGGCATAAATAAATCTATCATATGATATATTTTTAGATTTTTCAATAGAATTAAAAAGATTTTCTTCCGACTTTTCCCCGAAGCCCTCCAGTCCGCTAAGGTCTCCGCGCTTTAAATAATAAATATCGGCGACATTTTTTATCAGGCCGTTTTCCACTAATTTATCTACAATTTTTTCGCCGAGCCCTTCTATATCCATAGCCCTTTTTGACGCAAAATGAACAATCGCCCCCTTAATCTGGCACGGACAGGAAAGTTCGTTCATGCATCTGTGGGCGGCGCCGTCGATTGCGACCGGGGAGCCGCAGCAGGGACATACCGAAGGCAGTTTGAAAGGGCCGCTCTTTCCGCCTTTGGATATTACTTTAACGACTTCCGGAATAACGTCGCCCGACCTTTCTATAAGTACCCTGTCGCCTATATTTATATTTTTTTTATCTATTTCGTCCTGATTATGAAGCGTCGCCCTTTTAACGACGACCCCGCCGATATTTACGGGATTTAAAATTGCTACGGGCGTCAATATTCCGGTTCTGCCCACCGAAACTTCTATTCCCGTTAGAGACGTAACTTCCTGCTTTGCGGAAAATTTGTAAGCGGTCGCCCATCTAGGGCTTTTCGATATTTCGCCGAGCCTTTCCTGAAGTTTCAGGTCGTTTACTTTTATAACTATGCCGTCGATTTCAAACGGCAGAGACTCTCTTTCTTTTGCTATATAATCAAAAAAATCTATCGCGCCGGATATGCCTTTGACGACTTTTATATTTTTATTAACATTTATTCCGATGGATTTTAAAAAATCAATCAATTCAAATTGCGTGTTAAAAGTATGCTCTTTGGAATAATCGCCGACGCCGTAAGCAAACATTACAAGATTGCGCTTAGACGTAATTTCCGGGTCTAGCTGTCTTATACTCCCCGAAGCGGCGTTTCTGGGGTTCGCAAAAAGGCTTAAACCCTCTTCGAGCCTTTCCTTGTTAAGCTTCTTAAAGCCTTCTTTATCCATTAAAACCTCTCCCCGCACCTCAATATAGCTTATATCTTTCTGCAGTTTTAACGGAATAGTATTTATAGTCCTTAAATTTGCGGTTACGTCTTCCCCTACGGTTCCGTCGCCTCTCGTCGAACCCTGAAAGAAAATGCCGTTTTTATATATAAGCTCTACAGCAAGTCCGTCGAACTTCAGTTCGCACTCATACTCGATTTCTTCCGCAGCTCCGATATCCAAAAATCTCTTAATTTTTTTGTCGAATTCCTCGACGTCGTCTTTCGAATACGTATTGTCGAGCGAAAGCATAGGAATATTGTGCTTAACCTGTCCGAATTTTTCGCTTACCGCCCCGCCGACTCTTTTTGAAGGCGAATCTTCCCTTACATATTGCGGATAGGCGGCTTCGAGAGCCGACAGCTCTTTGGCTAATTTATCGAACTCGAAATCGGAAATTACCGGGTCGTCAAGCATATAATAGCGGTAATTATGGTAGTTTACGGCATCGGTTAACTCGCCTATTCTTTTCTTTGCGCTCTTTGCGGCTGAATCTTCTTTCATATTCGCATTGCATTAAAATTAAAAAACAATATTAATAAAGCGAATTATAAACATAATAATTCGCAAGAACTTTTTTTACGTAGTTCCTTGTCTGTCCATACGGAATAAGTTCGATAAATAACAGCATTTCATAGTTTTTCATAAGGTCGTTTCTCCAGTATGCCACCGCTCCCGGACCCGCGTTGTACGAGGCTATCGCCAGATATTTCCTGCCGTTGAATTGCTCCAGCAGTGTTTTTAAATAATAAGAGCCGAAACTTATATTTATATTTTTTCTGTAAAGCATGGAAGGATTAAAATTATAACATCCCGTCCGCCTTGCGATATAATAGCCCGTCGAAGGTATTATCTGCATAAGCCCTATCGCGCTCGCGCTTGAATAACAAACCGGATTATAACGGCTTTCCTGCCTCATTATTCCGTATATCAAATTTAACGGAATACCGTAATGGTATGCATACTTCCTGACATAGTCCAAATAAGGCATAGGATAAAGTATTTTCAGAAACCGCTTGTTTAAAAGCAGAGACTTATATCTGTAATTATAAATTAAATTTGAAGCCAGATTGACGGCGGCTGCATAATACCCGTTTTTATAAAGCATATATGCGAAAAAAGGGATAATTTTTTTATTGCGCATGCGTGCAAGGGAATAAAATCTTTCGATTTCTATATTAGAAAGAGCGAACAATTTTAAATTTAAAAAAATCTTCAATTTTTCGAAAGTTATATCTAAAGGCGTGTATTCTGCCAGAGCTTTTTTGAATGCGCCGGAATATTCCGGATAACCGGCCGCGCCGTTTTCGCCGGAATAATTTTCTATATAACCGATATTCAGCTTTTTTGCGTACATTCCTTTTAATCCGTCTATTTTATTTACCATAATTTCCGACATAATGCCGTAATAAGAATATCTTAGAAATCTCGAGCCTTTTATTATATTAAAATAAAAAGACGCCCTGCTTTTATACCCGAGTTTTTCCAAAACAACGCCGTACCAGAAAAGAAATTTTGCGTTACCGGCATTAACTTTGTCGTTTACCGCCAAAAAAGATTTAAGGCTGTTTGCCGCCGAGGCCGGTTTTCCGTTTTTTAAATCTTTTAATACCCCGTCCCATACGATTTTTTTGTATATTCTCATCGCATTATCAGGCAGAAATCCGTATTTATCGGCTATGCGCCCGATTAGAAGAGCGGTTTTCTTCCGGTTATGCAAAATATAATAATAGTACCGCGTTTGAAGAGTTAAAAGGTTTAATTTCCTAACTCCGTAATATTCATAACATTTTTTTCCTGCGCTGCCGATTAAACATTCATCCGTTTTTTTTAAAAAAAGCGGGCTTTTAAGTTTCATTAAATCTTTTAAAATTATAAATCTCGTTTTTTTGCTTTTATCCTTAATATTTTTTAAAAGAGCGAGCGATTCGGAATAATAACCGTCATAATATAAATCGATACCCCGCCGGGCTTTTTCATATCGGTTCAAATCGGCTTCTTTAAAACTTATTTTATGCATTTTAGAAAAATAAGGGTAGCCTACATATAACCGCAATAATAAGGCGCCGGCCTGCCGGAGGTCTTTCAGCTTCAAATAGGCCTTATATATTTTAAACATAGCGTAAGAACGTACGGCCGATTTCTTGGAATGTTCGATTATATATGAGAGATGCGATATCTCGGGAAGAAAATATCCGTTTTTTTCTTCGGAAAGGGCGAGATAGAAAACCGCGTTTTTATAGAAAACAAATCTCGGATATGAACTTGCAAGCCTCAAAAAAACATTATCCGCCTTACGGTATTCTTTTAGTTTAAATAAAGACAGACCTTGATAATACAAAGCATAATCTTTTAAAAGACTGCTTTTAGCCGAGTAAAGCCAAAAACCTCCTGCGGCCTCTTTATATCTGCCCCGCATATAATTATCGTAGGCTTTTTTAAAAATAACGGCGTTGGAATAATTTAAATAAGGTTTGGCATTTTTGCTTAAAAAATCGGCGCGAGAATAAAACGGATTCGCGAGAACGGCAACGAGAACGACTGTTAAGAAAAGCTTGCGCATATTATTATTATCAGGACTTATTAACTTTTATAGTTAAAATCGTAGCGCCCGGTAAAAACCTCTTCCGCCGGTCCAACCATGTAAACGCCGTCATTTAGTCCGCCGGATATGTTTAAAGTCCCTCCGTATAAGTTTACGTTAAGAAAGTTTTCCTTAATTTTTCCGGTCTTTTTCATAATAGAATATACGGCGCATGCGCCGGTTCCGCATGCCAGGGTTTCGCCTGAACCGCGTTCCCAAGTTCTTACAAGCACGTTTTGAGCGTCCATAACCTGAACGAATTCTACATTTATTCTTTTCGGAAACATTTTATTATTTTCGATTAACGAACCGTAATAATGCACGTCGAAGTTCTTAACGTCTTCTACGAATACCGCGCAATGAGGGTTCCCCATAGAGACGCACGATATTTCGAATTCTTTTCCTCCGGCGGCTATTTTTTCGCCGATAATTTCAGATTTTCCAAAATCGGCGGGAATTTTTTCGGTTTTAAATTCCGGGACGCCCATAAACACCCTGGCTTTTTCTACCGTTCCGGTACCGGCGGATAAAAATACTTCTACCGTCTTTATTCCTGCAAGCGTTTCAATATTTATATTTTTTTTATCGGTAAGATGCCGGTCATATACAAACTTAGCAAAACATCTTATGCCGTTTCCGCACATCTCGCCTTCGGAACCGTCGGCGTTAAACATACGCATGCGGAAGTCTGCCGCGGCGGCGCTGCCTACGCGCGAAGGCGGCAGGATTATTATGATGCCGTCGGAACCGGCTCCGAAATGCCTGTCGCTTATTTTTACAGCAAGCTCTCTATAAAAATCCGTATCGTCCGCTAAGCATTCAGGTAAATCGTTTATTGCGTCTAAATAAAAATAATCGTTACCCGCACCATGGAGTTTAGTAAATTTTACGTCCATATTTTTCCTCTGAATAAATTTCCTTTTAGCTTATTAATCTTGTTGTTTTTTTAAAATCTTCTTTAACGAGGTATTTCCAGTAACCGTGAAACTGTGGCTTACCACTATTCCGTTTTTTATGACTACGTCCAGTTTCTCTTTATATTTTCTCGTGGACGTCGTAAGTATTTCGTTTCCTAAATGCACGTATTTTTTGTATTTAAACCTGTATTTATAAGTAACGGTATCCGGCGTTAACGGATTTTTTTCTATAGAATAAGGCGGACCGAACATGGAAACGATTTGCGGTTCGGTAGTAGTTCCGTTTATTATTTGAGCGACGTTTGCGGACATTATAGGCCTGCCCTGCATATTTCTGGTAGTTGCGCATCCGGAAAGGGCAATACCCGAAAACGCAATAACGGTTATCAATAAAAAAAGCAATTTGGCTGATTTAACGCTCATACTTATCGACCTCTATTTTTAAAATTATACTTTTTACAATAATTGTTATATTTTAGCACAATTCCGGGATATTCTAAAGCCCTAATTTTCGCCTCATCTTTCGCCAGAATATCTCGGGTCTAACGCATTTCTAACGGCTTCTCCTATTAGATTGAAGCTAAGCACCGTCAATAATATCGCAATTCCTGGGAAAAGCGTAAGCCACCACGCCACCATAATATAAGTTTTCCCTCTCGACAGCATTCCGCCCCAGCTTGCCGTCGGGGGCATTATACCTATTCCGAGAAAGGCGAGAGACGCTTGGATAAGGATTGCGCCTGCAACTCCGAGCGTCGCCGAAACCAAAATCGGCGCGACGGTATTAGGAAGAATTTCAAAAAACATAATATAGGAATCGGATGCGCCGGCCGCCTTTGCCGATAGGACATAGTCCTTTTCCCTGTTCTGCGTAAATTCGGCCCTAATAATCCTCGCTATCCCCATCCACGACGTCAAGCCTATAATTATCATTATATTAATAATAGACGGTTTCAGTATAGCGCTTATAGCAAGTATCAGGAAAAAAGAAGGGAACGTCAGCATGATGTCCACAAATCTCATCAGAATACTGTCCGTTACGCCTCCGTAGTAACCCGCATAAGCTCCGATAAAAATTCCTATGAACAATGACAGCGAAACGGCGATAAAACCCACTTCTATCGAAATCCTGGCGCCGAAAATAAGGCGGGACAAGATATCCCTGCCGAGCTGGTCGGTTCCAAGCAGATGAGCCGGATTGGGCGGCTGCAAAACCGCGTTTACGTCGATTTTATCGGGATTATACGGAGATATATAAGGCGCGAAAACGGCAGCGATTATAACCAGCATTATAAAAACAAAAGAGAGCAAAGCAAGCTTATTTTTTTTAAAAGCATTAATAATTTCGTTCATAGTTCTAAGGGATAAATTTTATAAATGAAAATTTTAATATTAATTCAGGGATATTATAATATATAATATATTTTTATAAAATAATTTATTTAAAACCACGATAAATATACGCCGTTATGGGAATATACATAGCCAAAAGAATTTTATTTATGATACCTATTTTAATAGGCATCACGTTAATATCTTTTTTCGTCATACATCTTGCGCCTGGAAACCCTTTAACGGAGCAGTTAGGCTTAAATCCTAGAGTGTCCGAATCTTCGAGGCTGATGCTTACAAAACTGTACGGCTTGAACAAGCCTCTTTTAACCCAGTATCTCGAATGGCTTAAAAGAATAACCACGCTGAACTTCGGCATTTCGTTTACCGCAAACCATGAGCCGGTAATAACCGAAATCGGAAGAACCATAGGCATCACGATTCTTATTAATTCTCTTGCCCTGATATTTATTTTTTTATTTTCCGTTCCGCTGGGCGTACTGTCGGCGGTAAAACACGATTCTTTTTTTGATAAAATTACTACGGTTTTAGTATTCATAGGCTTTGCGGCGCCTTCTTTCTGGGTCGCCCTTCTGCTTATTATATTTTTCGGCATAGACCTCCATATTCTGCCGATAGGGGGAATAACTTCCATGGGCTATAATTTTCTTTCGCCGCTCGGAAAAATAACCGACATTGCCGAACATCTTATAATGCCGGTGTTTGTCGCCGGATTCGGCGGTATAGCCGGTCTTTCCAGATATTTAAAAGGAAATATGCTGGAAGTTTACAGGCAGGATTATATTATTACGGCAAGGGCAAAAGGATTAAAAGAACGGACGGTCGTCTATAAGCACGCCATGAAAAATGCCTTAATACCTTTTATAACTATACTCGGCTTAAGCGTTCCGGGACTTATAGGCGGAAGCGTGATAATAGAAACTATATTCGACATAAACGGAATGGGGAGGCTTTTTTACCAGAGCGTCCTCGCCCGCGATTATCCTACGATAATGGGAATATTAGTTATCGGCGCGGTCCTTACCCTCATCGGGAACCTTTTGGCCGATATAGCATATGCCCTGGTAGATCCCAG
>JAKAKK010000027.1 GCA_021813525.1 bacterium | reverse complement strand
TCTAAATGACCGTAAGTTACGGGGTCGAACGAACCCGGATAAACGGCGGTTTTATATTTAATAGAATCTGCCATAAGGTTTATTTTTACCATAAAACCGATAAAATTGCAATTGCCAAAAAGATATAATATTTATTACAATCTTATAAAATACGAAGGCATAAATGATGGTATAATATTATATATATGAATAAGAAAGAGGCGCGCGGGGCTTATTCTCCATTTAATAAATTATTATGTCCTATATTGGCGATAAACGATAAATACGACGTAATATTTCTAAATAAAACCGCGGAAGATGCATATAAAATAAATATTAACTGCGTAAAAGAATCGGACGCGGATGCTCAAAGCACGGGCAACACTGCCGGTAAGTGTTATAAAATATCCCACGGCTACGACAAACCATGCTTCGAACTGGGAGAAAACTGTCCGTTAAAGGAACTTATTAATAATAAATATAAAAACCGCGCCGCCGTCAATCATAACCATAAAGGGCAGATTTATAAAGTAGAAGCATACAGGGACGGCGAGGACTGCTCCTTATTTTTGGAATCCCACGTTAATATTTCCGAGTTTATTTCGGAAATAGATATCGTTAAAAAAGCCAAAGAAGAAATTAAAGAGTCGGAAGAGTTATTCAGGACGTTAGCCGATAATATGCAGGTTGGGGTGGATTTGCATAAAGAAAAATTTCTTTATGCAAATCCGGCACTTCAAAAAATGTTGGGTTATACGGAAGACGAATTAAAAGCCATGGATCATTGGGATATATGGGCCGGCGAGGACGATTATAAAAATATTGCCAGGGAATCCATTAAAAAGGGCTTATCCGATATTAATCGAAAGCGTTATTACACGTTTAAGGCAGTAAAAAAAACGGGGGAGGAATTATGGGTTTATTTTTACGTGGGTTCCGTCAAATATAAGGGTGAAATAGTAAGGATAGCAAGCTTTATCGACATTACCGAAATGGTTAATTTAAGGAATTCTATCGAACAGGAAAGGAACCTTTTTAAGATATTAATCGAAAATATTTATTCCGGCATAGCCTTATACGGAAAAGATAAATTTTTATACGTAAATTCGGCGCTTCTTAATTTGTCAGGATTAACAAAAGAACAATTTCTAAGCAAAAGCGTAACCGATTTTTTCGATATAGACGAAAATCAGCTTTATTCCTCAAATGTTTCGCTGTTCAGAGTTCACCATAACAGCGAATTTTCATCCCGGTTTATTTATAAATATAAAGATAAATATACTGATAAAACGGACAATGTCCGGTATATCGATTTATTCAGGACGACGGTCGTTTATAACGGGGAGGAAACCGGTCTCGCCATTTTTACCGACGTAACGGACCAGATATTCAGGGAACAGAATATACTCGTAGAGAAAGACATATATAAAGAACTTTCCGAAATCGACGCCCTGACCCAGATTTATAACAGGAGGGCCATGGATGCCAAGCTGACTGAACTTCTAAATTTAGCCAAAAGATATAACAGGCCCTTATCTATTATAATGTTCGATATAGACAGGTTCAAAAACATAAACGATACTTTCGGCCATTCGACGGGAGATTTAATACTTAAAGAACTTGCCGCCTCCGCCAAAGAAAACCTGAGAAATACGGATTTTTTCGCGAGATACGGCGGAGAAGAGTTTGTGGTCATCGCGCCTGAAACGCCTCTTAAAACGGCAAAAGAGCTTGCCGAAAGATTAAGATCGAAAGTCGTGGAACATGATTTTAAAATAGGAAGAGGCGTTACCGTAAGCCTCGGCGTGGCTTCGTTGATGGAAGGCGACGACGAACGCGGCATTGTACATAGGGTAGATTCGGCGCTTTATAAGGCAAAAGAGCTCGGGAGAAATTTAGTTTACAGCGAAAATTTTGATTGATTTGTTTTTTAAAATTTGATAAACTTTAAAATCTATCTGTTTAAATTAAATAAAAATTAAATATTCAAGCAAAGGAGCAAGCTATTTATGGCAAATCATAAATCTGCGGAAAAAAGAGCAAGGCAGACGAAAAAAAGAACGGAGCGGAATACCGGCAGTTTATCTAAAATGAAGACGGGAATTAAAAAACTTAAAGCCGCCGTTGCCGAAAACGATAAGGAAAAGGCCGCTTCGCTTTTCAACGCAAACGTATCTTATATTATGCAGTTAGCCGCAAAAAAAATAATACACGGGAACAACGCGTCGAGAAAAGTTTCTGCGCTTGCCAAACTCAAGAATACTATAAACGGCTAAGCTTAAAAATAAATTCCTCGAAAATCAAATCAGGCGGATACGACGTCGTCTTAAGTTTTAAGTCGGCGTCTTCCAAAAGTTCGACGGTTTTTTTCAGTTCCCGTTCATTAAAGGACGATAGATTTTTTATAAATTTCTTTCTCAAGAAAGGCAGAATGGAATTGACGCTTAAAATAGTTTCGAAATCCATGCCCGACTGTTCCTGCATCTTTGCCTTGTGCAGCTTTCTTATCTCGCTATAAAGAATAGATATAATTTTTATAGGTTCTTCCCCGTCGCCGTAAATAATATTAAATATCGAAAACGCCGCTTTTAAATCCCGGTCTAAAATTTTGTCCGTTAAATCGAATATATTAAATTTTTTTGAAAGGGTAATAACGGATTTGATTTTGCTTAAGGGTATTTCTTTATCCTTATCGGTTTTAGCAATACCGGAAGCTAATTTATTCAGTTCGGAATCTATATTTAAAATATTATTTCCCGTATAGCGCATTATATAATATGCGGCTTCGTCTGAAAGCGCCATGCCTTTTTCTTTGGAGAGGTTTTTAATATACTGCGGCAGTTCGCTGTCGTACAAGAGCCTTATTTTATTGAGCCTTATATAATCCTTATTTTTAGATTCCTTAAAAAATTTTGTATTCTCTTTGATTTTAGAATTTTTATAATAAAATATCACGACCGTATCCGGAGAAGGAGATTTTATATATTCCAGCATATTTTCGTCGTTAAGGAACGAATCGTCGAAATCTTCCACCTGGACGATTCGTTTTTCTGAGAATACCGGATAGCTTCCAGCTATATTTAAAAATTCGGATAATGACGGAGATATCAGTCTGTCTAAATTAAAATCGAACTGCTCTTTTTTTAAAACCGAGGATTTTATTTTTTCTATTTCTTTATTTATCCTGAACGCGTCTTCGCCGTAAAAAAAATATATTAGGACTTGATTTTTCATATGCAATAAATTTTATAACAAAAAAGATTTTTTTAAAAGTTCATAAAGTTATAGGTTGACTTTTTTATTGTATTTTATTATTATGAATTTATTATGATGACGTTTTTAACGATTTTATTAATAGTGTCGGCCGTGTTTCTGGTTATCGTGATTCTTATGCAGCAGGGAAAAGGGCAGGAGATGGGCGCCGTTTTCGGCGGAAGTTCGCAGACGATTTTCGGAGCGTCCGGAGCCGGTAATTTTTTAACTAAAGCTACGGCCGTTATAGCTATAATTTTTATGGGTTCGGCTTTTTTTATATCGTATATTTCGGCGAAAAAGCAAAACCCCATATCGATTAAAAGCTATATTTCCAAGACTGCACCGGCGGCCGCAAAATCTTCTTTGCCTGCAGCTGCGCCGAAACAGGCTAAAGCGGTTTCTAAAAGCGCCGCTAAATAAATTTAAGCAGCGTATTTGTTTTTATAAGCATTGGATTTTTATTTATATGATGCCGAAGTGGTGGAACTGGTAGACACACCATCTTAAGGGGGTGGCGGACAAAATCCGTGCCGGTTCGATTCCGGCCTTCGGCACCACCTATAAAGCAGCCTTTTTAGACATAAGCAGGATAAATTCCCTCAAAAAAGCCGTATTGTAAAGTTCGGAGTTTCTCTCCATCAGGTTTAACGCGTCCGATACGCTCAGTTTAATTCTGTAAGGCCTGTTTCTCGTAAGCGAGTCGAATCTGTTGGCAATAATTAAAATCTTTCCGTATGCCGAGATATCTTCTTCCATTTTGCCGAAAGGATAGCCCGAGCCGTTAGAGGCTTCATGATGCTCTAATACTCCGTTGATTACGTTGCGGTTATCTATGTCGTTCGCCGTTAAAATTTCTTTTGAATATATCGGGTGCTTCCGAATTTCATTAACTTCGCTTTCGGACAAGCCGTTTTTCGATAAAAGCTCCTTCGGGATTTTTAATTTTCCTACATCGTGGGTTAGTCCGGCGAGACCTACTTCATAAAGAGATAATTTGTTTGAAAAACCGAGCCTGTTTGCCAAAGCCATCGAATATATGCTGACGTTCATTCCGTGTCCGACCTCGTTGTAATCGTAACCCGAAAGATTTAAAAGATTCATAAAGCCGAATTCGCTCATCAATAAATATTCTATGGTCGTTTCGATGGATTTTTTAACGTTTTCTTGGTTATCCCTAAGATTTCCTGTGGTTATAACGTATTCGGCGTAAACCTTGGAATATATATAAATTTTTACGGCTTTTTCTTCAAAATTGGTATCGGGCGATTTTATAATAGTTTCGATATGCTCGAGGATATCGTTGTCGTATTTATCTTTGTCTTTCGTCTCGATATAAAGATTATCTACTCCGTTGTTCTTAAGCCTTAAAGCATCGCTTTGGGAAAAAATGAGCGCTTTAGACCTATACAGGATATAATTTCCGCCGGATTTTATATAGAGGGGATAATCGGAATTTTTGCCGAAAATCAAGCTTTCGATTATGATTGGAGTATATTGAGTTTTTTCCATTCCGTTTATTATTTTATTTTTTTAAACAATTTCGCATTTTAGGCCTTTTTTAAGAACGCCTTCTTTAAATTCTTCGGCCTGCTTTTTTTCACCCACTATGGTTCCGTAATGCATAGGAATCGACGTGTCGGCTTTAATTTTAGAAGCGGCTTCTACTGCCTCGGCCGGGGTCATAACGTATGTGCCGCTTACGGGGATGAATAATAAATCTATTTTTTCGCTTGCAAGGCTGTCCATTTCGGGTATATGGTCGGTATCCCCCGTATGATATATTTTAACGCCATTAAAAGTTACTATAAAGCCGAGTTTTTTATCTTCTTTCGGATGATAAACTTTCCCCGGCTCCCTGAATTTATTAATATTATAAGCGGGAACGCCCTTTATATGCAAATCTTTAAAATCGATTGAGTCCCCCGGGCGTATAATCACTATTTTATTATCGTATAATCCGTCTATTTCGTCGCCGGTCATTTCATTCATAAATAAAACCGTCGAATCTTTAATGACCTTATGAATATCGTCCGGAGAAAAATGGTCGAAGTGTTCGTGCGATATAAATATATAATCGGCCTTCGGTTCGTCCCCGTGCAATTTAAAAGGGTCGAAGTATATATTTATGCTCCCGCCTTTTACCAAAAAACTGTCGTGGCAGAATCTTGTTATCTCAAGTCCTTTATAGTTAAACATAGAAACCTCCCAATATAAATTGGATTTACCTTTTTTATAATTTTATCACAATTTTTACCTATTTGTTAAAATGTTAAAAATATTTTGGTATATTGAGGTATAATAATTTATATAAATATATATTGTAATTATATGCGGTTGTCATATATAATAATTTATTGTTATGCGGTCTGTTTATACTATATAGGTCGTTTTAATTTAAAACCTACGGGGTGAAAATTATGAAAAACGTGAAAATTAAAAAAAGTTTACTATTTTTAACGGCTTTCGCCGGAATTTTCATTTTATTTTTAAGCGGATTTGCGGCGTATTATTCTTCGCCGGCATATTCCGAGGGCTATTACGGCGTAGGCGTTGCGACTCCTAATTTTGCTTTTTCTTTCGGCAACGGCGTAAATGCCTATGAAGCTCCTATTTACGGCGGCTACATTTACGGATATAACGGTTATTATTACAGATGGTTGAACGGCGGATGGGTTTATGCCAACGTATATGCCGGTCCGTGGTATCCGGTAACTTCGGGGATTTATATGCCCGGAATATTGGCTTTTGGTCCGCCTCCGCCCGTCGTGGCTTATCCGGGATATTTTTCATGGTGGAGAAACAATATAGGTCCTTGGTACAGGGATAATCATCCAGGCTGGTGGGGCAGGCATCATATGTTTTTAGAAAATTACGGAACGTGGCGCTCCCATGTAAATAATTATTATAATAATCGTCCTTATCAGAACTGGAGGATGAGGAGGCCTTTCGAACACGGAGGCCCAGCTTTCAGAGGTCAGGGTCCAAGAGGTCCTATGCAGCAGCAAGGTCCCGCTTTCAGAGGTCAGGGTCCAAGAGGTCCTATGCAGCAGCAAGGTCCCGCTTTCAGAGGTCAGGGTCCAAGAGGTCCTGCACGGCAGGCGCGACACGGAGGACCTAACCATAAAGGCAGAGACCATAACGGCAACGGGCGTTAAAGCAATAAAATAAATAGAGAACACGGGTTATACCGAAATACGGTTTAATTGTAAAGTTCAATAATCAAATAAAGGGCAGGAGAGTTTTATGGCAAATTTAAGGGTTGCGATAAACGGGTTCGGAAGGATAGGCAGAAACGTTTTTAGAATATTTCAGGGCATGATTGCCAAAGGAGAACGGGTTGAAATAGTCGCCATTAACGATATTACCAACCCGCAGGTGCTTGCCCATCTGCTTAAATACGATTCCGTGCACGGCAAAGCAGGCTTTTACGTGGGATACGATATAGACCATATAATCGCGGATAACAGAGAAACTTTGATTACGGCGATAAAAGACCCGGCGGAACTTTTATGGAAACATCTCGGCGTCGATTTAGTTATCGAATCTACCGGACTTTTTACCAAAAGAGGCGATGCGGAAAAGCATCTGCATGCCGGAGCCAAAAAAGTTTTGATTTCCGCTCCTGCCCACGACCCCGACGCTACGATAGTGCTCGGAGTCAACGATAAAATTTACGATAAAAATAAACACTTTATCGTGTCTATGGCTTCATGCACCACAAACTGCCTTGCTCCCGTCGCTAAAGTGTTGCATGAAAATTTTACGATAGAAAAAGGCAACATGACTACCGCCCATTCTTACACTAACGACCAGAGGATATTGGATTTGCCGCATAAAGATTTAAGAAGGGCCAGAGCCGCTTCTTTGTCTATTATCCCGACTACGACGGGCGCGGCAAAAGCCCTTTGCGAAGTACTGCCGGAACTTAAGGATAAACTGGACGGAATGTCTTTAAGGGTTCCTACGCCCGATGTTTCCATTAACGACCTTGTGTGCAAGGTTTCTAAAAAGACTTCCGTTTTAGAAGTCAATTCAAAATTAGAGGAAGCTTCCGAAACTTATCTCAAAGGAATTCTTGCGTTCAGCAAAGAACCTTTGGTTTCCATAGATTATATAGGCGACCCGCACTCTTCCATAGTCGATTCTTTAAGCACGAAAGTTATAGGGGACGACCTTGTTAAAGTTCTTGCGTGGTACGATAACGAGTGGGGATATTCGACAAGGCTTGCCGAAACGGCCGTTTTTATGATGAAATAAGGAAAGGAAAATCCCGGATGAACAATATTGTTTATATCGATGAAATAGACATAAGAAATAAAACCCTGCTTATCAGAGTGGATTTTAACGTTCCTCTCGACCAGAACGGTAATATTACGGACGATACGCGCATAAGGGCGGTTCTTCCGACTTTAAATTACTGCCTCGACGAAAACACGAAAGTCGTTTTAATGTCGCATATGGGAAGGCCTAAAGGTAAAAAAGTTACCGAACTTTCGCTGATAGTAGTAGCAAAAAGGCTGAGCAGGCTCTTAGACAAAGAAGTTAAATTCGTGGGAGACTGCATCGGCGAACTCGCGGAAAATACCGTAAAAACAGCCGGTTTCGGCGATATTATACTTCTCGAAAATTTGAGGTTTTACCCTGAGGAAACGAGCAACGACGACGTATTCGGCAAAAAATTAGCTTCTCTCTGCGATATTTACGTCAACGACGCATTTGCTACCGCGCACAGGTCGCATGCTTCCAATGTCGCTGTTACAAAATTCGTAAATACGTGCGCCGCCGGTTTTCTTATAAGAAAAGAGTTGAATTATTTTACGAGAGCCATAGAAAACCCTATGAAGCCTTTTGTGGCGATTGTAGGAGGAGCAAAAGTTTCCGGAAAAATAGAGGTTTTGTCTAATTTAGCCGACAAAATAGACAAATTAATTATCGGCGGGGCGATGTCCAATACCTTCCTTAAAGCGTTAGGGCACGACGTGGGAAGTTCGCTGGTAGAAGATGAAATGCTCGAATACGCCAAAAAAACTCTTGAGAAAATAAACGAGAAGAAAATAAAACTTTATCTCCCGGTCGATGCGGTCGTTGCAGACAAATTAGCGCCCGACGCGGAAACAAAGGTTACGACTATACAGGAAATTCCTAAGGGCTGGATGGCTTTGGATATCGGCCCTGCAACGGTTACCCTTTTTACGGAAGCTATCCAGAATGCTAAAACTATCGTATGGAACGGGCCTATGGGCGTCTTTGAAATGGATGCGTTTAGCAGGGGAACTTTTGCCCTGGTTTCAAGTGTTGCAAACGCCTACGCTTTAACTATAGTAGGAGGCGGAGATACCGACGTCGCACTGCACAGGGCAGGCGAATTTGCAAAAATGTCGTATGTTTCTACCGGAGGCGGAGCGTTTCTCGAACTTCTGGAAGGAAAGAAACTGCCGGGTATAGAAGCGTTAATAGACTGTTCCAAAAAAAATAATTTAAAACAGCAGGCCGTAAAAATATAATTAATTAATGAAAAAAAAATTAATCGTATTAATTTCCGTTTTTATCCCCGTTCTTATATCAGACCAATTATCGAAGTACTTTATAAATAACGGAATATCGTTAATTAATAAAATAACCGTAATCAAATATTATTTCAACATAGTCCATATTGACAATACCGGCGTTGCATTCGGATTTATGAGCGGCTATTCCGACCTGTTCATAATATTTCTTACGGCATTAATAATTGCGGCCGTAACATACTTTTTATTCAAGACGAAAATTAATTCCAACTTATTTATAATATCTTCTTCTTTAATTATTTCCGGCGCATTTTCAAATCTTTTAAGCAGGATTTTTCAGAGATACGTGGTGGATTTCCTAGATTTTCACATTTACGGCTACCACTGGCCGAGTTTTAATATAGCGGACAGTTCTGTTGTCGTCGGAACTATACTGCTTTTTATATCGGTCATAAAATATATTTAAAATTTGGAATATTAATTTAATTTAAATGAAAATTTTGGAAGATAAAAATTACGATTTTAATAGCGTAGAAAGCAAATGGCAGTCTTTCTGGGAAAAGGAAAATACTTTTTCCGTAAAGAACACCGCAGGCGATAAACCTAAATTTTACTGCTTAGAAATGTTTCCGTATCCTTCGGGCAGAATTCATATGGGACATGTCAGGAACTATGCCATAGGAGATGCCGTTGCCAGATTCAAGAGATTAAAAGGTTTTAACGTGCTCCACCCTATAGGATTCGACAGCTTCGGACTTCCCGCAGAAAACGCCGCGATTAAAAATAAAACCAACCCCGCTCTCTGGACCAAAAATAACATAGATTATATGATAGGGCAGCTGAAAGAGCTCGGGTTTTCATACGACTGGAACAGGCTCGTGATAACTTCGGACCCGGAATATTATAAGTGGGAGCAGTTATTTTTTCTGCAGATGTTTAAAAAAGGTCTGGCTTATAAAAAGATTTCCAACGTCAACTGGTGCGATTCCTGCAATACTACCCTTGCCAACGAACAGGTGGAAGACGGCAGGTGCTGGAGATGCGGCAGTAACGTAAATATAAAAAATATGGAGCAGTGGTTTTTTAAAATAACCGCTTATGCCGAAGAACTGCTTAATGATTTGGACGGATTGGACGGCTGGCCGGATAAAGTCAAAACTATGCAGAGGAACTGGATTGGAAAGAGTTTCGGCTTAACCGTGAATTTTAAAATAGTCGATTCGGACGAAAATAATGGAGGCGAAAATTGTGTAGAAATATTTACTACCCGTCCCGATACTATATTCGGCGCTACTTATATTGCAATGTCGCCGTTTCATCCGCTTGCAAAAAAATTGATTAAAACTGCCGAAAAAACAGCCGAACTGGAAAGAATTACCCGCAATTCGTTAATATCCAAGGATGTTGCCGAAAAAGAGGGTTTTTTTACCGGTTCTTACGCCGCAAATCCTTTTAACGGAAAAAAAATACCGGTATTTATAGCAAACTTTGTTTTAATGGATTACGGAACCGGCGCCATAATGTCGGTTCCGGCTCACGACGCCCGCGATTACGAATTTGCCGAAAAATACGGAATTGAAATAATCAGGGTAATTAAACCCGCGGCGCCGCAGGAAGGAAATAAAAGCGAAAATGCCGAAGAATCGGAAGGACTGCCTTTTACAGCCCCCGGAACCCTTATTAATTCAGGGGAGTTTGACGGACTTTTTTCGGAAGAAGCAAAAGAAAAAATTTCCGCATATGCTGAAAAAGAGGGGTTCGGCAGGAAAGTTATTAATTACAGGCTGAGGGACTGGGGAATATCGAGGCAGAGATACTGGGGTTGCCCTATACCCATAGTATATTGCGAAAAATGCGGAACAGTACCTTTAAACGAGAGCGACCTGCCTTTAGTGCTTCCGGGAGACGCCCCGTTTACCGGCGAAGGAGTTTCGCCTTTAAAAAAGCTCGAATCGTTTGTAAACGTAAAATGCCCTAAATGCGGCGGCAACGCGAAGCGCGAAACGGATACTATGGATACGTTCGTGGAATCTTCGTGGTATTTTTTAAGATATACACTTTTGGACAGGAAAGAAGAAGTCCCTTTCAAAGATGAGGATGCGGCCTACTGGCTGCCCGTGGACCAATACATAGGCGGAGTCGAGCATGCAGTAATGCATCTTTTATATTCAAGATTTTTCGTTAAAGTTTTAAGGGATTTAAAGTATTTTAAATTAGACGAGCCGTTTAAAAATCTTTTAACGCAGGGAATGGTGGTAAAAAACGGCGCAAAGATGTCGAAATCCAAAGGCAACGTAGTTGACCCCGACGGGCTTATTAAAAAATTCGGAGCCGATACCGTAAGGTTGTTCGTTCTTTTTGCCGCTCCGCCCGAAAAAGACCTTGAATGGAACGATTCCGGAGTAGAAGGCGCTTCCAGATTTATTAACAGGTTTTACAGAACGGTAATTGCTGGGTCGGAAATCCTTAAGGATTTGCAGGGCAATTCCGAACCTTTTATTTATAAAACTTTAATAAACGATATAAATCAAAATATTAAAGAAATTATTTATAAATTAAGCAGGATAATCGAGAAAACGGAAATAGAAATGGAAGGGCGCTATCATTTTAATACCGTCATAAGTTCTTCTATGGAGTTAATTAACGAATTTAACGACTTTATAACCGGCGAAGCCTTTAAAAAAGATGTTATGAGCAAAGCCGATAAATATTTGCTTAAGTATTTTTTAAACTCCGTTATTTTAATACTATATCCTTTTATTCCTCATGTCTGCTCCGAAGCGTTCGAAATATTAAATGCTTCTTTTATAGAAAACGGGCCGTGGCCCGAAAAAATTGATGCCGGTTATGTGCCGGAAAATTGCAATATAGCCGTGCAGGTAAACGGGAAAATGCGCGACCTTATAGTTGCGGATATAAATTCGGATGAATCTGCGGTGCTTAAGATTGCATTGGACAGCGTCAAAATAAAAAAATACGTCGAGGATAAAAGTCTTATTAAAAAAACAATATACGTTAAAAATAAATTGTTGAGCATAATAATATGAAAAATAAACTTATACTTTTTGTTTTTATTTTATTTGCCGCCGGTTTTTCCACCTCCTGCGGGTTCAGGATTTTAAACGGAAAAGAAGGTTCCGTTAAGAAATATAACGATATCTCGCAGATATACATAAAACCTTTTAAAAATTTAACCTATAAGAGCGGGGCGGGGGTATATTTTTCCAATAATATCGCAAATTATCTTAACGTACAATCCGATATGTTTACATCCAATAAAAACGACGCGCTTTACTATTTAACAGGAAAGATTACCTCTATACAGAACAGCGTAATGTCTTATACCGGAGTTGCCGCGGCGGTAGATTATATGCTCACCGTAAACGTGACGGTAAGCATGTACGGCACTAACGGGAAGATAATTTTCAGGAATGTCGCCTTTTCTTCGGGGGCGACATACTATAATTATGTTAATCCGCTTACAGCCCATAAACAGGAAAAAACGGCGATAGAAACGGCATCTAAAAGAATAGCCAGAAAAATCGTAATATATATAGAGACTAAAAAATTAACCTCATACTAATCCAACCCTCTTATTTTCTTGTATATAATAAGAGTAATTTTTGCGAATAAATAACCTAAAATGCCGCCGGCGATTACGTCCAAAGGGTAATGCTCTCCGTCGTAAACGCGGGAAAAGGCTACCGCAAACGCAAGAATATAAAATAATTTTTTGCGTTTCGGAAATATATAGGAAAGAGCTACAGCGAGAGAGAAAGCGGTTACGGAATGGCCTGAAGGAAAAGACCGTTCGGTCAGATGCCTCCCCAGCAGGTTTATATGTACGGCGCCCGTTTTTATCAGTTCGTGGAGGGCTACTACAGGCCTGGGCCTGTTTACTGCCCTTTTTATTATAATATCGAATATACCGGGAACAATTTGGGTTAAAAAAAGCAGAAGAAACGATTCTTTAAATTTCGGACGGTTATAAAAATAAACATAAACGAGGACAAGCCAGTAAACAACCCAGCCGTTGCCGAGATACGTAACCGCTCTCATATTGTCGTTCAATAGGGAAAAATGAAAGTTGTCGTTTATCAGCAGAAAAAGGGCTGTATCTAAACGGAGAATATAGGAAAGCATAAATTTTATATTTTGATTTTATAGTTTATTAAGATATAATTTTAATAGAATAATTTGCTAAGCGCAACAACAATTATGCTTATCGGTAACAGGCAATAAGAAAAAGGGGTATTAAGATATGCAGGCGGTTATAATGGCGGGAGGTTTCGGAACAAGGCTTAAGCCTTTGACCAATAACGCTCCGAAGCCGATGATACATATCGCGAACAAACCGATGATGGAGCATGTTATTAATCTCCTTAAAAAGTACGGAATTAACGATTTAATAGTCCTGCTGTACGTCCAGCCCGAACTTATAAAAAATTATTTTAAAGACGGAACAGATTTCGGCGTAAAAATAGAATACGTTCTTGCCGAAGAAGATTACGGGACGGCGGGGGCTGTAAAAAATGTCGAAAATATAATAAAAGATGACGACTTCGTCGTAATCAGCGCGGATATCATTACCGATATTAATCTAAACAGGCCTATAGATTTTCATATAAGCAGGAAAAGCGACGCCACTATAGTTCTTACAAGAGTCGAAAATCCCCTTTCTTTCGGGATAGTAATTACCGACAGCGAAGGAAGGATTACCAAATTTCTCGAAAAACCGACATGGTCAGAGGTATTCAGCGATACCATAAATACCGGAATTTATATTTTAAATAAATCGGCATTAAAAATGATTCCCGAAAAAAGCGAGTTCGATTTTTCTAAAGACCTTTTCCCTATACTTTTGAAAGAAAATAAAAATCTTTTCGGGCATATATCTTCTGGCTACTGGAAGGACGTAGGCACGCTTTCGGAATACAGGCGGAGCCAGTTGGAAATTATAGCCGGAAAGATAGATTTGAATATCGAGGGAGAATACATTCCCGATAAAAATATAAAAATAGGCGGTAAGAGCATTATAGACATAAGCTGCGATGCAGAAAATTCCATATTCGGAAAGGACGTCCATATTCTTCAGAACTGTAAAATAAAAAATTGCGTTATAGGAGATAACTGCACTATAGGGGAAACTACACAGATAAGCGGTTCTGTTATAGGCAAGGGTTCGAAAATAGGCTCGAACTGCGATATACAGGAAGCCGTATTGGGATATAAAACGGCCGTGGGGAACAATGCTTTTATAGGCTCCGGCGCCGTGATATCCGACGTATGCCGCATAGGCAACGGAGCGGTTATAAATCCTAACGTCAAGATATGGCCGTATAAAAACGTTGAAGACGGCGCGGTATTATCCGAAAGCCTCATATGGTCGGATAAATGGAGCGCTAAAATATTCGGACAATACGGAATAACCGCACTTGCAAATTTAGAAGTTACCCCTGAGTTTGCTTCTAAACTTGGAGCGGCATTCGGAGCGACTATAGGCAAAAACAGGACGGTTTCCGTATCCCGCGACAGCCATAAGACCTCCCGTCTTTTTTCAAGGGCCGTTATGTCCGGCGTTCTTTCGGTAGGCGTCAACGTCAACGATTTCAGCGATACCCCTATCTCCATAGTCCGGTATCAGGCAAAACAGTTCAAAAGTTCCGGCGGCATACACGTCAGAAAACATCCGTTCGATAAAAAACTTTTAAATATAAAGTTTTTCGACTCCAACGGTTTAGACCTGTCTTCCCTCGGAGAGCAAAAAATAGAAAGGCTGTTTTTTAGGGAAGATTATGCGAGAGTCGGTTCGGAAGATACGGGAGAGATATTTTATCCTACGCACGGAACGGAATATTATACCGACGGTTTTCTTAATACGATAGACGCCGATAAAATTATAAAGAGAAAATTTAAAATAGTAATAGACTATTCGTATGGAAGTTCAAGCAAGATTTTCCCTGCTATAATAGGAAAACTTGGTATAGACTCGGTTCATCTAAACGCAAATTTGGACCAGACTAAAATAACGAAAACGGAAAGAGAATTTAAAAAATCCCTTAAAGAGCTGTCGAGCATAGTAAGGTCTATTAACGCAGACCTTGGGATTTTTATCGATAACGGCGGGGAAAAGATTTATATATGCGACGAAAACGGCGATAATATCGACGGCAATACGGCTTTAACTTTAATGGCGCTTTTAGTTATGAAAACGGAAAAAAACGACAGGTCTATTACCGTTCCTTCAAGGTCTTCTTTTAATATAACAAAATCTGCTAAAGATTACGGCTTCGAAATATTTTTTGCCAAGAATTCTTCGAGCTGTCTTATGGAAAAATCGGCCAACTCCAATATTTGTTTTGCGGGAGATAACGAGGGAGGATATATTTATCCGAAATTTATGCCGGCATTCGACGGAATGTATTCCGCTATAAAACTGCTTGAGATGCTGGCTAAGCTCAACACTTCGATTAAAAACGAACTTAGATATATAGAGCCTTCCTATTTTGAATACAAAAAAGTTCCATGTCCTACCGAATTAAAAGGTTTTATAATGAGAAAATTTTTCGAAAAATACAGCGGCGACGATGTTTTATTAATCGACGGAATAAAATTAATCAAACCCGGCGGATGGGTTCTTGCATATCCGACATCTGAAGGAGCTCATTTCGAGATATTTTCCGAGAGCAGGGATAAAGAAGAAGCGCTCGCGTTATTAAACCAGTTTAATAACGATATAGAAAACTGGAAGAACGAAAGAGATTTAAGCGCCCTATCGTAGCAATCTAAATAAACGATAAGCGGCGGCTTATAGTAAATGCTAAATTGTCTTAATATTCCATTTATATTAAGTATGACGAGGATAAGTAAAAATAGAGAATAATATGAATAACTCTTTTGAAATCGAGTTCGGAACGTCCGGTTACAGAGGCAAAATTGCCGACGACTTCACTTATGAAGCCGTCAAGCTTGTTTCGCAGGCGGTCTGCGATTTTTTAACGGAAAAATATAAAGGCTCTTTTCCGTCTAAAAAAATAATAATAGGCTACGATACGCGTTTTTTATCCGAAGAATTTGCTAAAATCAGCGCCTGCGTCTTTTGCGCCAACGGTTTTAACGTAATTTTTGCCGACACCTTTACTCCTACGCCCGTTATCGCAATTAAAATATTAAAGGAAAAAGCTCTCGGCGCCGTCAACATTACCGCAAGCCATAATCCTTACAACTATAACGGCATAAAATTCTCGCCCGAGTGGGGAGGACCGGCTCTGCCGGAAGACACGGAAATCCTTACGAAAAAATCCAACGAACTTCTTAAAGCGCCGCGGTATAATTATATGGATTTCGGCTCGGCAAAGAAAAGCGGGTTGCTGACGGAAGAAGATTTTATAGGTTATTATACGGAACTCGTAAAATCAAAATTAGATTTAAAACTCATCGAAGAAAACTGCGGAAATTTATATCCGTTTATTACTTCCATGCACGGAACTTCGAAGGGTATGATAGGAAAGATTATCGGAGAAGCGGGGTATGAATTTAAAGAAATATACGAGGAAAGGGACGCTTTTTTTGCTCCCGGTTTTGCTCCCGACCCGTCCGCGAAGAATTTAAAAGAGATGGGAAAGATGGTTAAGGAATATAATGAAGGCAAGTCCAAGAAAACCGCCATAGGGCTTGCGGCCGACGGCGATGCCGACAGATACGGCGTGCTTGACGAAGACGGCGAATTCGTCGAACCGAATATTATTTTTCCGCTTCTTTACAATTATTATATCGAAGGCAAGGGGATAAAAGGCGATGCGGCAAGAAGCGTCGCTACCACGGCTTTAGTGGACAGGGTAGCAAAACATTACGGCTTTAAGGTTATAGAAACCCCGGTAGGTTTTAAATATCTCGGCAAACTTATATCCGAAGGCAAGGCCGTGATAGCCGGCGAAGAGTCGTCGGGTTTGACCGTAGCCGGACACGCTCCGGACAAAGACGGAATTTATACCTGTCTTTTGGTTTTAGAAATGCTCGCTTATTACAAAAAACCCCTGAAAGTTTTGGTAGAAGGCCTTCTTGAAAAATTCGGCCCGATATTCACGAAAAGAATTAACGTTCCGGTCGATAAAGAAAAGTTTAAGGCCGAAATAGATGAAAAAATGGAAAAATTTCCGAACGTTTTCGAAGGAAGGACGGTTACCGGCAAAAACGCTACGGACGGATATAAAGTCTTCTTCGACGACGATTCGTGGCTGTTGGCGAGGCTTTCCGGAACGGAAGACTTAATGCGCATATACGGAGAAGCCGACACCGAAGAAAATCTCGACGTCCTGATAAGCGCTTTTCAGAGGTACCTTATATAGCTTATGGTGCCAGAATTCAATTCTGGCACCATCACAAAATGGAAACACAAAACGAAAAGGGATGAAATTTAATGAAATTTTATACCATACCCGCAGGACCTTTTGAAGTAAATACTTATATCGTATTCAACGATAACGTCGATAATGCCGAAGAAACTAAGAATGGCAGAAAGGAGGGTTTTATAATAGACCCGGGCGGGCAGGAAAATAAAATCGAAAAAATAATCAAGGACGAAAATATCGATTTAAAATTTATATTGAATACCCACTGCCATATCGACCATGTTATTATGGATAATTATTTTAAAGAAAAATACGGCATCGATATAATAGCGGCGAAAGAAGAAGAATATATACTTAAAAATCTGGAAGAACAGGCGGAATATCTCGGCTTCGAATATACGGGAGACGTATTTATAGACAGATATTTAAAAGACGGAGAAATTATCGAGATTGAAGGTATTAAAATCCTTCCTATTTTTACTCCGGGACATTCCCCCGGAAGCGTCTCGTTTCTGGTAAACGATAAGCATCTTTTCAGCGGCGATACGCTTTTTAAAAATACCATAGGAAGAACCGATATTTTAGGCGGGTCTTCCGAACAGATAATCAGTTCTATTAAAAATAAACTTATGGTTTTGGACGACGCGCTAAAGGTTTATCCGGGTCACGGCGAACCTACGACCATAGGATATGAAAGAAAATTCAATCCGTATTTAATATGAGTTTGCAGAATAAAAACATTCTTTTATGTATTACAGGTTCTATCTCGTGCTACAAAAGCGTCGATTTATACAGAAAACTTAAAAAAGAAGGCGCAAACGTTAAAATAGTTGTAAGCGCTTCAGCCGCAAAATTTATCTCTCCTTATATTTTTGAGTCTTTCGGGGAAGATGTTTTTGAAGACGACGCTTTTAATAGCCCGCTTTCGCATATCGCTCTGTCGAAATTCGCAGATATTATACTCATTGCTCCCGCTACGTATAACACGATTAACAAACTTGCCGCGGGCATTGCCGACACCCTTATTACATTGACTGCCGCGGCTGCGCCGGATAAGCCTAAGATTTTAGTTCCCGCGATGAATCCCAATATGTACGCTAACAAAATATTAAAAGAAAACCTTAAAAAGCTCTGCGCATTTAATTTTTCGGTAGTCTCTCCGGAAACCGGAAACGCCGCCTGCGGCGATTACGGGGAAGGCAAATTTCCGGAAATAGACGATATTATTTTCGGCGTAGAGTCGGTTTTTAAAAAAAAAACGCTTAAAGGCAAAAAGGTTTTAGTTACTGCCGGAGCTACGAGGGAATATCTTGACCCCGTCAGGTTTATGTCCAACGGTTCAAGCGGAAAAATGGGCATCGGCATAGCAAATGCTGCTGTGCAGGCAGGCGCCGAAGTTACGCTTATCGCCCTTAATATCGGCGACCGCATTAAATATATAAACAGGCATATAAAAATTATAAACCGCACGGATTTCAGCGGATTAAAAGAGGTTTTGCTTTCCGAATTTAAGAAAACAGACATTCTTTTTATGGCGGCGGCAGTCTCCGATTACGGCTTTAAAGAAAAAAGCCCGGTGAAGATTAAAAAAAGCGGCAATAAGGGCGAAGGCGGCACGCTTAAAATCGAACTTATGCAAAACGAAGATTTATTAAAGGCCGTTTCCAAAATCAAAAAAATCGGACAGATAGTTTTCGGTTTTGCCGCCGAAACCGATTCCGCAATAAAAAACGGACGCAAAAAACTTGCCGAAAAATCCCTCGACTACATTTTTGTCAACGACGTATCCAAAGATATTATCGGCGGCGACGAGAACGAAGGCTTCTTAATAAACAAGTCGGGCGAAATAAAAAGCTTCAAAAGGGAAAACAAAGAAAGCCTCGCGGAAAAATTAGTTGAGGAAATTAATTAAATAAAAAAATACTTATAAGTTTATCGGCCTGTTATAACTTCTTCGGCAATCGGCGTAGAAGCCCTGTCGGGCATAAGGTAGCTTTTAATATCGGCGACGCTTTCCGGAGCGTTGCCTTTTACCGAAAGAATAACGTACGAATAAAAAGGCCAAGATGCGTTGACGTCGAAGTTCGAGGGGATTGCCGGATGATTAGGGTGGGTATGGTAAAATCCTAAGATGTCGAGGTTCTCTTTCATGCAAAATTTATCCATTTCTAAAATATCTTTCGGCTCTATTTCAAAACTGTCCCATGTAATCTTGCCGTAGCGGTTTTCCGCAGGATACGCTTTTACGATAATTTTGTTTTCTCCTTCGATTTTTCCGAGGAGTCCGCCGCATGCTTCGTAAGGAAAAATATCGGCGGCATGTTTTTTTATTATTTCCAGTTCGTTTTTTGGAATTATAATTGCCATAAGAATTTGTTTTTATATATTACGGTTTTCAAATTTCGTTAAATACACGCGTCGAAAGATATCTCGACCCGGTGTCCGGGAGCACCGTAGCAAAATTCCCTTTATATTTTTCGGCAAGTTTTTTGAGGCCGTAAACGTTTGCTCCCGAGGAAAAACCGCACAGAATTCCTTCTTCCCTGACGAGCCTTTTAAGCATTGCGTAACTGCCTTCGGTATCGACTTTTACAAAATCGTCTATTATCTTATTGCCGTCGAAGCCTTCGAAATTTAACGAGTAATTATATTTCCAGCCTTCTATTCCGTGCATTTCGCTGTCCGGCACTACCGCGATAATTTTTATTTTATCGTTATATTCTTTAAGCCTTTTGCCTACTCCGAGTATCGTTCCGCCGGTGCCGATGCCTGTGGCGAAATAATCGATATTTCCGCCGGTCTGCTCAAGAAGTTCCAACGCCGTCGTTTCGTAGTGGGCTATCGGATTATAAGGATTATTATACTGGTCGGGCATATAATACATATCTTTGCCGCCTCTTTCATATTCTTCCGCCGCCCGTTTTATTGCTCCGTCGTGGCTTTCTTCCGCCGGGGTAATAACCAATTCCGCGCCGTATAAGCGCATTATTTTTTTTCTCTCTTCGCTCATATTGGAAGGGGCGTAAATTTTGACTTTAATGCCGAGAAATGCACCGAGCATAGCATACGATATGCCCGTATTACCCGAAGATGAATCTATTATCGAGGTTCCGTCTTTTATAAAGCCTTTTTCTAAGGCATTTTTAAGCATATACAGCGCAGGCCTGTCTTTTACCGAGCCGCCCGGATTAAGCCCTTCGAGTTTGGCGTACAGTTTTGAACCGGAAAGAGCCGGATCTATTATTTTGTTCAACAGAACCGCTCCGGTGCCGCCGATATTCGATAAAGAACTGAATATGTACGATGAGCTATTTTTTTCCATCTTTTTCTACGATAATTTCATAATCGGTATCGTTAATTTTATTGATGGATAAAACTTTATGCCCTTGTTCCTCCATAGAACGCGGAACGTTTCTGATAGCAGGTTCGTAGTCCACTATTACCCTTAAAATTTCGCCCTTTTTCATCTTTTCCAATGCGAGTTTGGATTTAACGAAAGTAAAAGGACAAATCTCGCCTTTTATATTTAGTTCGCTGTTTTCTTTATGTTCGGACATCTATTTTTAACTCCATAAAATACTTGAGATTATTTTAGTTTTTAAATTCGCACAGGTCGCCGTATTCGATTAGTTCAAAAACCGTCGGATTTTCGCCGCACAGCGGACAGGTCTTGTCCTGCCTGAGTTTCATTTCGGTAAATTTCATATCGAGGGCGTCGTAAATAAGAAGCCTTCCGTTTAAAGTCTGTCCGATGCCCAGAATTATTTTTATGGCTTCGTTTGCCTGAATCGCTCCTATTACGCCTGGAAGAACGCCCAGAACTCCTGCTTCCTGACAGCTCGGAACGAGTCCGGCAGGCGGAGGAGTCGGGAAAAGACATCTATAGCAGGGACCTTCGTCCGGCAAAAATACGGTAGCCTGCCCGTCAAACCTGAATATTGAGCCGTAAACCAGAGGCTTTTTCATAAAATGGCAGGCATCGTTTATTAAATATCTTGTCGGAAAATTATCGGTCGCATCTACGACCACGTCGTAATCTTTTATTATGTCTTTAATATTTGCGGCGTTAATGCCTTCTTTATACGTTACGACTTTTACGTCGGGATTGATGCGCTCTATGGAATCTCTTGCGGAATCGACCTTATATCTTCCGACGTCGGAAGTTCCGTGCCATATCTGTCTTTGAAGGTTGGATAAATCGACGGTATCGTAATCGACTATTCCGAGAGTTCCAATTCCCGCCGCTCCAAGATAATATCCGCAGGGAGCGCCTAGCCCTCCGGCTCCGATAAGAAGGACTTTCGACGAAAGCAGTTTTTCCTGTCCTTCGCCGCCGACTTCCGGCAGTATTATATGCCTTGCGTATCTTTTAATCTGTTCTTCGCTGAAATCCAATTTTCTTCCCTCGCTTTAAAAACCGATTTTTATTATTTTATTCCACGACGTCTAAAACTATAGGTTCGACGGTCACGCCTTTCGATTCCAAAAACTTTACGGCTTTTTCGATGTCCGCGGTTTCCCCTTCAAGTTCTATAGCTATTATGCCGATATCGTTGGATATGCTGGCGCTTCTGATGTTGGTAATAACGTTATAGTTTTTCCCGGCAAGATAAATTAACGGTTCTTTAATTACTTCCTGCGGATAGTTAAGATAAAACTTTTTTTTTTCAGGCGCGCCGCCCGCTATTGCCGGAATTATGGAAATAGTGTCGCCGTCTTTGACTTTCGAATTTATGTTGTCGATAAACCTTATGTCCTCATCGTTAAGATATACGTTTACGAATCTTCTGACCTGGTCGTTCTGTTCGCATATTCTTTCTTTAATTCCAGAAAAATTTTTTTCCAAGTCGTTGATTACTTCTATTATGTTGGAACCGCTTGATTCAACTTCGGCTTTGCCTCCGGTTAACGTTCTCAACGGCGTAGGTATTCTTACTTTTATAGGCATTTTAAAATCCTCCTTTCCTTATTATATTATTTTTTTCCTTTAATTTTAGCAAGAACCCCTTCGAATTCTTCCAAGTTTGCCTCGATAACCGGCGCTTCTTTTAATTTTCCGTTTAAGGCTTCGAGGGTTTTAAGCCCGTTTCCGGTAATAGCAAGAACGGTCGTCTCGTTTTTGTTTATATAGCCTTTTTCGATAAGTTTTTTTGCTACGGCGACGGTAACGCCTCCCGCCGTTTCGGTAAATATGCCTTCGGTAGCGGCAAGCAGTTTCATGCCTTCGACTATTTCTTCGTCGGTCGCGTCTTCGCCGTATCCTCCGGTTTTACTCATCAGGTCGGATGCATAGTAGCCGTCCGCAGGGTTTCCTATCGCAAGGGATTTTGCGATTGTATCGGGCGTCCTGACCGGTTTTATGAATTCCCTTTTTTCTTTGACCGTGGCGGTAATAGGGTTGCATCCGGTAGCCTGGGCCCCGAAAATTTTCGTATGAGGTTTTTCGTTGAGCAGGCCGCAGTAATAGAATTCGTCTATCGCTTTTCCGACTTTTGTTATTAAAGAGCCTCCGGCCATAGGAACTACGACGTTGTCGGGGGCTTTGAATCCTAACTGTTCGAGCATTTCGAAAGTAAGCGATTTCGACCCTTCGGCATAATAAGGCCTTAAATTAATATTTACGAATGCCCAGCTGTGTTTCCCGGCGATTTCCGTGCAGAGCCTGTTGACTTTATCGTAACTGCCGTTAATTTTTACGAGATTAGTGTCGTATATAAGAGTTCCTAATACTTTGCCGGTTTCAAGATTCGACGGTATAAATACGAAACTTTCGTAGCCGGAAGAAGCCGCCAGAGCCGCTACGGAGTTGGCGAGATTTCCGGTAGAGGCGCAGGCCACGGTTTTAAACCCGAATTCCCTTGCCTTTGCGATGGCTACCGAAACGACCCTGTCTTTAAATGATAAAGTAGGAAAGTTAACGGCGTCGTTTTTAACGTATATTTCTTTAACGCCGAGAGCTTTTGCCAGGTTATCGGCTTTTACGAGCGGGGTATATCCCACGTTTTTACCTATTTTTATTTCTCCTTTTATAGGAAGCAGTTCCTGATACCGCCACATATTCGCATCGCGCGATTTTATTTTTTCCCTCGTAAGCTCCTTTTTTATTTTATCGTAATCGTAATCCACTTCGAGAGGACCGAAACAATAATCGCAAACATAAAGCGGACTGTCGGGATATTCCTTGCCGCATTCCCTGCATTTTAAACCTTTTACGAACATTTTTTCTCCTTATCTTAATCTTATTTTATTTTTATTTAAGCCGTAATAACAAAAAAACCTCTTCTCCCTGCGAATACGGAAGAAGAGGTTTTTAAAAACTCTTTTCTTCTTATCTTCCAGGAATAAACCTGCGGGAATTAGCACCGATTTTTAACTTTTTATCGGTTGCTGCGGTTTCAAAGGGCCCGTCCCTCTACCGCTCTTGATAAGAACCTTTATAGACTTGCTAATTTTAAAAAACAGATAAATAATACCGATTATTATTATATAGTATAAATTTAAATAATGTCAAATAAAAAAATAAATGCGATATTGCTTAGCACAAGAACGCAATAGATACTTTATACTGCAGGCTCGAGGTTGCAGTTTGATGTTTATATTGAGTGAAAATTGAATTATAATAGATACGGCTATGAAATCAAAATTAAAACCGGTATTTTTACTATTTTCCGTTTTTATAACCGCCTCAGCGCTTTCGGGTTGCATCCCTTATATAATAGGCGGCGGTTCAGGGCAGGGGTCATACGGCCGCCCGCCCGGATATTATCCTCCGAAGCAGATTTCGCGGAATGTCGAGGTAGGAGTCGCTTCATGGTACGGTCCGGGTTTCCAGGGACGTGAGACGGCAAGCGGTCAAATTTACAATATGTACGATTTGACGGCGGCTTCGCTGACGCTTCCGCTAGACAGCTATGCTTACGTCACCAACCTCCAAAACCACAGAAGCGTCGAAGTATGCGTTAACGACAGGGGGCCGTATGCGGACGGAAGGATTATGGACCTCTCTTACGCCGCCGCAAAGGCGCTTAATATGGTCGGCCCCGGCACGGCATTAGTAAGGGTTCAGTATCTCGGACCGAAACCGGTGCCGCTGTCGGAATGCAGGAGATACGGCGGAAAAAGCCGCCTGAACGTTTATCGGAGCGTAAAATATATTCCTCCGGCATCAGGCTATACTCTTCAGTTTGCGGCATATACTATAAAGGCTAAAGCGCTTAATAAAATAAAAGGTATTAAAAAACTTGTTCCGGGGGTTCATCTTGCGACAAAAAATGTAAAAGGCATATTCTATTACAAGGTCGTGTTCGGCAAATTCAAAAACCTTAAAGCGGCTTATAATTTCGCCAAAATTATCGCCGGATACGGATATAACGTTTATATAACACAAAATTAAAAAAAACTAAAAATAACCGTAAATAAAATCATTTTAATTTGAATTTATTTATAATAAAATGTTTGTATGAAAAAAATAGTCGCCGTTATACCGGCAAGATATAAATCCACCAGATTCGAGGGCAAGCCCCTTGCTTTAATTATGGGCAAGCCTATGATAAGGCATGTTTATGAAGGCGTTATAAAGTCGGAACTGCTGTCCGACGTTATAATAGCTACGGAAGACAGAAGAATATACGACGCCTGCAGGGATTTCGGGGCGAATGCCGTCATGACTAAAGATACCCACCAAACCGGCACGGACAGGATAATAGAGGCAGTTAGCGGCATCGACGCGGATATCGTATTAAACGTTCAGGGAGACGAGCCTTTGGTGAATCTAGAAATAATAGAATCGTTGATAAAACCCTTTAACGAAAGCGGATATATTTCATATACGAGCGTCAAAACCCCGATTTATTCCTACGAAGAATTTATCGACCCTAATAACGTCAAGGTTATAGTCGATAAAAATAATTTCGGCATATATTTTTCGAGAAGCCCTATTCCGTATGACAGGGAAAGAGCAGGGGAGTTGAAGGATTTTAAAGGTATTTTCGGCTACAAGCATCTCGGTTTTTACGGATATACCAAAGAATTTCTTTTAGAATTCGGCAAAATGGAGATGTCTTATTTAGAAAAAAAAGAGATGCTGGAACAGTTAAGGGCAATAGAAAACGGATACAGGCTCAAGGTAGAAACCGTTAATATTTCGACTATTCCCGTCGATGTTCCGGACGATATAAAAAAGGTTGAAAATTTTATTTTAAAATCTTATAATAGTTAACTTAATATTTAAAAAATTTTAAATCGAAAGTAAAAGGAGCTACAGAAAGATGAAAGAAGGAATACATCCGAAAATTTATCAGGCAAAGGTAAAATGCGCCTGCGGCGAAGAATTCGTTACCGGCAGTACGGTCGAAGAAATTCATGTCGATATATGCTCGAAATGCCATCCCTTTTATACAGGCAAACAAAAATTTGTCGACAGCGCCGGAAGAATCGACAAATTTAACAAAAAATACGCCAAAACAGATAGCAGTAAAAAATAAGAATTTTTTAATATTTCCTTATATGTTTGAATGGTTAAACTTATTAATTACACTTCTAAACCCGAAATTACAATCGCTGTCGCGGCGAGGCTCTGCTACAGTCCTTACGGTATAGCAAAGATAGAAGCCGATTTTAACGACGGCGAAAAAGGCTTAGAAAAAGCAAGGAAATTAATTAAAAGAATAAGGACTTCCGGACACGAATCCGTCCTCGAACATGCCAACTTTACGTTCGGCGTAGAGAAGCTGTCAAGAAGCGCTTCGCATCAATTAGTAAGACACCGCATTGCGTCGTATTCCCAGAGAAGCCAGCGTTACGTCAAAGAAGAGAACCCTAAGTATGTTGTTCCGGACTCCATAGCCGGAAATGCAGAACTTTTGGCGAAATACAACAAAATGGCGGAAGATATTTTTTCGCTGTACGGTTATTTTCTCGAGAAAGGCATTCCTGCCGAAGATGCAAGGTATCTGCTTCCCAACGCGGCCGAAACCCAGATTATTTTTACCATGAACGCGAGAGAGCTCCTGCACTTTTTTAGGCTGAGAGGATGCAGCCGGGCGCAGTGGGAGATTAGAGCCGCGGCTCAAGAGATGTTTAAACTTGTTTATCCTATCGCCCCGTCCGTATTTTACGGCGGCGGTCCAGCATGCGTCAGGGGAAACTGCTCCGAAGGCGAATTTTCCTGCGGAAAACCGTCCGAAGTTAGAAAGTCGTGGTTAAAAGGCGCTTTCGATTTTTGAATGACAAAATTTTCATACTTTTTAAAGGTGCGTCGTTAAATGCTGGATGAAAATCTGACAAAAAAGGCTCTCGAATTATCCGATAAGTCGAAAGAATTGTATTCGAGAATACAGGAAGAAAGCTCAAAAGGATTCAGCGCGGAAATAAAAGAATTATCCAAGCAGTACAATTTGATAAAGAAGACTGCGGAACAATTTTCTGAATATAAAAAAACCGAAGCGGAAATAACCGACTTGGAAAAATTGGTTAAATCCGAGACCGACCAGGCCTTAATCGATTTAGAAAATGAAGAAATAAATTCTTTAAAAAATAAAGCTTCTAAATTGGCTGAAGAAATTAAAGATTTTTTCTTTCCGAAAGAAAATCTGCAGGACAAAGATATTTTACTGGAAATAAGAGCCGCGACGGGCGGGGAAGAAGCGGCCCTTTTTGCGTTAGACCTTTTTAAAATGTATAACAAATATGCACTGGCGAAAAATTTTCAGTTCGAGGCTATTTCATTAAGCCCATCGTCGTCAGGAGGCTTGAAAGAAGCCGTAGTTTCCGTAAAAGGCAAGGATGCATACCGGCTTCTGCAATACGAGAGTGGAGTGCACAGGGTGCAGAGGATTCCGGCTACCGAAACGCAGGGCAGGGTGCATACTTCGGCGGCGACGGTAGCGGTAATGCCGGAACCCGAAGAAATCGACCTTAAAATTAACGGCGAGGATTTAAGAATAGACGTTTACAGGTCGTCCGGACACGGCGGACAGAGCGTAAACACGACGGATTCCGCGGTAAGGGTTACCCATATTCCCACCGGACTTGTAGTTACCTGCCAGGACGAGAAATCGCAGCACAAAAACAAAGCTAAAGCTTTAAGAATATTAAGGTCGCGTCTTTTAAACAGGATAGAAGCGGATAAAAAAAGCATAGAGGCGCAAAACAGGAAAAGCATGGTCGGCAGCGGCGACAGAAGCGAAAAAATAAGGACTTATAATTTTCCCCAAGGCAGAATTACGGACCACCGGGCAGGGATAACCATACATAAGCTGGCTTCTTTTATGGACGGCGCTTTAGACGAACTTTTGCTGCCTTTAGCGGATTATTTTGAATCTCAAAAGCAATTGCAGTGATAATTATAAAAAAGATATGTCCGTTTACGAATTGATTAAATGGGGCGAAGCCCGTCTTAAGAATGAAAGCATTCTTAACCCCTTTAACGAGTCGGCATGCATAATGAGGCATGTTCTAAGGAAAACCCTTGAAGAAGTAATTGTTTCTTATAACGACAAAATTGCCGGAAGTAAAATAAATCTATTCGAAAAATTGATAGAAAGAAGGAGCAGAAGGGAGCCTTTTGCTTATATTGCGAACAAAAAAGAGTTTTACTCCCTGGATTTTTTTGTCGGCAAATCGGTTTTAATACCGAGACCCGATACCGAATGTTTGGTAGATGAAGCATTAAAAGAAATAAAAAGGCTTTCCGGCGCATTAAAAAGGAAAATCTCCATTCTCGATATAGGAACCGGTTCGGGAGCAATTGCGATTTCTATTGCAAAGAATTCTGATAATGTTATAATTTATGCTGTCGATAACAGCATAAGGAGTCTGAACGCCGCTAAGAAAAATATAATCGCAAACGGCGTGCGGGAAAAGGTCGTGCCGGTTTATTTCGACATAATTAAATTAAAGTCGTACGCCCCGGCTTTTATTAATCCCGTTTTGGATTTTAATATAGCGGATTTCGATAATTTCGATATAATTATTTCCAATCCTCCTTATATAGAATCCGGCGAATTAAAAGAGTTAGACGACGATATTAAACTTTACGAACCGGTTAAGGCTTTGAACGGCGGAAGGGACGGCCTTAAATTTTACAGGAAAATATTCGATTATGCCGGTTTTAAAACTAAGAAGGCCAAAACGCTTATTTTAGAAATCGATTACAGAAAAAAATCGGAAATATATTCTTTATTTAACGAAAAGTTTAAAAATAAAAATATAAAATTTAAGAATTTAACTTTTATTAACGATTTAAATAATAAAGAAAGGGCGGTTAAAATTACATATGGATAAAATGGTTATAGAAGGAGGCTTTCCGTTAGTAGGGGAAGTTTCTATAAGCGGTTCCAAAAATGCATCTTTGCCGATAATAGTTTCTTCGATTATGTTCGACGGTTCGGATAATGAAATCGATAACGTCCCCGACCTTGAAGATATTAAAACTATTAAGAAACTTTTGGTGAGCCTTGGAGCCGAAATTAAAGAATCGGGGGAAGCCGATAAATTAATTATAAACACTTCTAATATCAATAATTACGATGCGCCTTACGACCTCGTAAAAACTATGAGGGCTTCCGTTCTTGTTTTGGGTCCTCTTCTTGCAAAATATAAAAGAGCGAGAGTTTCTCTCCCCGGAGGCTGCGCTATCGGCGCAAGACCTATAGATTTTCATTTAAACGCGCTTAAACTGCTGGGCGCCGCCGTCGAAGTCGACCATGGATACGTGGACGTTTATGCCGATAAACTCAAAGGCGCCATAATAAATTTTCCTATTCCGTCCGTTACCGGAACCGAAAACGTAATTATGGCGGCGACACTCGCCGAAGGCACGACTATTATAAGAAATGCCGCGATGGAACCGGAAATAGACGATATGATTACCGCCCTTAATAACGGCGGGGCAGAGATAAAAAGAACGGAGCCGACCGTAATTACCGTAAACGGCGTTAAAAAGCTTAAACGCTTATGCCACCGCGTTCTTCCCGACAGGATAGAAGCGGGAACGTTTATGGCGGCTTCGGCAATAACAAAAGGCGATATATTCCTTAAAAATATAAACGTAAGCCATCTTAAATCGGTTATAGAAAAACTTTCCGAAGCGGGCGCCAAGATTATTATAAACTCGTCGTCGTCAATGCGGGTAAAAGGCGCCAAGGTCATTAAAAGCGTAGATGTTTCTACTTCGCCCTATCCCGATTTTCCTACCGATATGCAGGCTCAAATGATGGCTCTAATGACGCTTTCCAGCGGATTATGCGTTATCACCGAGAATGTTTTCGAGAACAGGTTTATGCACGTTGCGGAACTTATACGCCTCGGAGCTAATATAAAAATTAGAAATAATTTTGCCATAGTAAAAGGGGTAAAAAAACTCTCTGGAGCCGAGGTTATGGCTACGGATTTAAGGGCGAGCGCTTCGCTTGTTTTAGCCGGGCTGGCTTCTTCCGACGGCTTAACCACGGTTTCAAGGATTTATCATCTGGACCGCGGTTATGAAAAAATGGAAAAAAAATTATCAGATTTAGGCGCTATAATTTCAAGGGTTAAGGCAAGCGGCCCGTCTGCTGGGGAAGCGGACGGACAAGATTTCAACGATGAGGCTTGCAGCAAGAGTGCATAAAATAATGAAAACAGCACAAAATAAAAAATATAATAAAAAGAAAAAACTTAAAATTGCCGTTCCCAAAGGAAGGGTGCTTAAAGATGCGCTTGGACTTTTAAGAAAATCGGGATACGTTAAGCATCCGGATGCGGATTACGACTCGAGAAGACTTATATTCGATTACCAGGACGACGACGTGAGCCTGCTTATAGTAAAGCCGTGGGACGTACCTACCTTCGTCGAATACGGGGCCGCCGACGCCGGAATTTCGGGAAAGGACGTTTTGCTCGAGAAGCCGAGAAACGTATATGAACCCCTGGATTTAGGCATAGGCAAATGCAGAGTAGTCGCGGCGGCGGATAGAAACATAATAGATAAAGAAATTAAACGCGTAAGTAAAAATGCCTCGGCGGTAATATCGGACGAGCAGTTTCCCGATATAGGAGAAGATATTAAAAAAAAAATTTATTATTCCGGGGCTAACCTGCGAATTGCGACAAAGTACGTCAGAATAACGAAAGAGTTTTTTAATAAAAAAGGCGTTTCAAACGTTCAAATCATAAAGCTTTACGGCAACGTGGAGCTTGCCCCTATTTCCGGCTTGTGCGATTTTATCGTCGATTTGGTTTCTACGGGCGAAACTTTAAAACAGAATAATCTGACCCCGCTGGAAGATATCGTATTTGTTACCTCGAGACTTATAGTTAACAGGGCAAGCCTTAAAATCAATTCGGAAGAAATTGCGGCTCTGATAGATAATTTAAAGAAACAGGTTAAAAAGAATGCGGATATTCGATTCAAAAAAAGATAATTTTAAAGAATTTTTGAAAAAAAGAAGGCTGGGACAGTTAGACTTTTCCGATAAGGTTCAGCAGAAACTTAAAATTATACGTTCCGACGTTATTTCCAAAGGGGATAAAGCCTTATCCGCTTATACCGAAAAATTCGATAAAATAAAACTGAAACCCGAAGATTTTTTAATCAAAGAAAAAGACAAGGCAAAAGCGGTTAATTTTTTAACTAAGGGCGAACGAAAAAGCATAGAAAATACTATAAAAAGAGTTTACGATTATCATTCCAAGCAAAAAATACAAACATGGTTTTCAAATAATAATTGCGGACTTATTACCGGACAGCTTATATCTCCCCTGCAAAAAGCGGGAATATACGTTCCCGGAGGGAAGGCAAGCTATCCGTCCTCGGTTATTATGAATGCGGTTCCGGCATCCGCCGCAGGAGTTAAAGATATTATTATGGTTACTCCCCCCGGAGGCAAGCTAAACGATTATGTTATTGCGGCGGCAGTTTTGTGCGGCATAAGTAAAATATTTAGAATAGGCGGCCCGCATGCCGTATTTGCCCTTGCTTACGGAACAGAAACAATTCCAAGGGTGGATAAGATAGCAGGTCCCGGAAATATTTACGTTGCTACCGCAAAAAAGATGGTTTACGGCGACGTCGATATCGATATGATTGCCGGACCGAGCGAAATTGCGATAATATGCGATGAATCCGCCGACCCCGAACTCGTTTCCATAGATATGATGTCTCAAGCCGAACATGATGAAATGGCTATTTCTACGGTTATAAGCGACAGCCGTCCGATTATCGAAAAAATAAAGAAAATTTTGCCGAAATTAATTAAGAATGAAAAAAGAAAAGAAATAATCGAAAAATCCATAAATTCCAATGCCTCTCTAGTAATAACGGATTCCTTAAGCGAATCTATCGATATTGCCAATGAGCTTGCTCCGGAACATCTTGAGCTATATGTAAAAGACCCGTTCGAAAAACTGTTTTTAATAAAAAATGCCGGAGCCGTATTTCTGGGCGGCAATACTCCGGAAGCCTTGGGCGACTATGTCGCCGGCCCGAGCCACGTTCTTCCTACAGGCGGCACGGCAAGGTTTTTTTCGCCGTTAGATACCCTGTCTTTCCTTAAAAGAACGAGCGTTATTTCATCTAATCTCGATTTTTTATTGGAAAGTGCGGGCGACGTCGAATTTTTTTCCGGAGTCGAAGGGCTTAGCGCCCACGGCGAATCTGTAAGTTTCAGGGTTAAAAAAGCAAAAAAAACAATAAAAAAGCCGCCATGCCTCCGTTAAAAATAGAAAATTTTATCAAGAACAGCGTTCTTGAACTATCCGCTTATAAGATAAACGAGGTTGAATCCGGTGAAGCCTTAAAACTCGATGCAAACGAATCCAACTATACCTTGAGCAGGAATATTAAAAAAAAGTATGCGGATTTCATAAAAGATACGCTAATAAATCTTTACCCAGATTCAGGTTCGAAAAACCTCATAAGACTGCTCGAGAAATTTTACGGAACGGCGGCCGAAAATTTTATTTTCGGCAACGGCTCAGACGAACTTATATCTATTATTCTGCTTAGCCTTAAAAAAGACGTCGCCGTAAAAATCCCGGAGCCCTCTTTTTCTATGTACGGCATAATAGCAAGATACAACGATTTAAAGACCGAACCCGTAAAACTCGACGAAAAATATTTCGATTTGCCGGAAAATATAAGCGGCGATAAAACTAAAGATAAAAATTCAAAAAAAATATTTTTTTTCAGTTATCCCAATAATCCGACGGGAAACCATTTTAACCGCGATATTATAAAAAATCTTTTAGAAAATAAAAATAACATCGTCGTGGTAGATGAAGCTTATATATTTTTTTCAAACAAAGAGTCTTTTATAAAATATATAAACAAATACGATAACCTCATAGTTCTAAGGACTTTTTCTAAAATAGGCCTTGCCGGATTGAGGTTCGGGATGCTTTTTTCGGGAAACAAACTAATAAACGAATTTAAAAAAATAAAATTGCCTTATAATATAAACTCTTTAACGTTAAGTTCTATCGAATTCTTTTTAAATAATTTCGGCGAATTCGATAAAAATATAAAAAAAACCGTCGGACAAAGGGAAAAATTATATTCCGCGCTGAGTAAACTGGATTATATCCATGTTTATCCGTCCGACGCCAATTTTTTATTGGTAAGGCTCAAAAATAAAAATTTAAAAAATAAATTCGATAAGTTTCTTAATGCCAATAATATAATCGTAAGAAGCTTTACGGGAGATATGGAATTGTTTTATAGGATTACCGTGGGCACGCCCGCCGAAAATAAAAAGCTCGCGGGTTATCTTAAAGATTTCGGAGCGTTATGAATTCCGCCTGTCAAGATACGCGGAATATGTTATAATATTATATTGTTTTAAGGTGAAAATATGGAAAAAACTAAACCGGTTCATTACGCAAAAATCGAGAAAGACGGGTTGAACGGACGCAAAGGGGATTTTACAAGAAAAACGACCGAGACCGATATTAAACTTTCTCTCGATATCGACGGAAAGGGCAGTTACGGGATAGATTCGGGAGTGCCGTTCTTTAATCATATGCTCGAACAGTTTTCGAAGCACTCCGGTTTCGATATTTACCTTAACGCAAAAGGCGATATAGGAGTTGACCTGCACCATCTCATTGAAGATACCGGAATAGTCATAGGCGGCGCATTGATGAAATTATCGGGAGATAAGAAAGGCATTAAAAGATTCGGTTTCGCTTCTGTCCCTATGGACGAAGCGCTTGTGCAGTCCTCCGTCGATTTTTGCGGCAGGTCTTTTTTTGTTTATAGATTTATGGACGAGGATATGTCCCAAGCCGGAAAATGGTCTTCGCCGCCTCTTTTTTCGGCTTCCAAGCAGGAATCGAGGGAAATTTTAGTAGATAAATTTTTTTACGTATATTCTAATATATTTTTTGAAGCGTTATGCAAAAATGCCCTTATAAATCTGCATATAAACATTCAATACGGTTCAAACGTCCACCATATGGTAGAGGCAATATTTAAATCGACGGGCAGGGCAATATCGGATGCGCTTAAAATAGCCGGTAATTACGGAATACCTTCGACAAAAGGAAGCATTTAAAAAGATGAAAAATTTAATTTTATTTTTCTTCGCAGTTTTATTATTCGGCCTTGCCGCGGCAAGAACAGGGAATGTTTATGCGTCTGCCGGCAATATAACGAAAGTTACGGATGTTTCAGTAAATAAAGCAGGCGGAACTATAAATATATATACTATAGGCAGGCCTTATTATAAAGGGTATTTATTTAAAAAAGGGGATAAAAATTTTTTTATTCTGGCATTCGGGCGGTCTATTTTATACGGCCGCGGAAAAAAAATAGCCCGGCCTTTTAAAAATGTATATTCCGTTTCATATTCCCAATTCAGCGCAGCGCCGAATTATTCCGTTCATATAGTCTTCAGGCAAACCGCTTTGTCAGAACCGCGGATAAGAACTATAAATATAGGGAACAGCCGCTATAAGACCGTTGTTTACGTTATAAATAAAACAGGCGGATTCAGGGTAAAAACCTCAACCGTAAAGGTCAGGACGCCCGTCGCGTTCAGGGGGGTTCATTTCAATGTTTTTATAGATGCGGGCCACGGCGGAGGCGACCCGGGCGGCATAGGGCCTATGGGATTGCCCGAAGATTTTGTTAATCTGAGCATTGCGCTGAAACTAAAAAAACTTTTAGAAGCCAAAGGCATAAATGTGGAAATAGACAGGACGTCTAATGCAAACGTGAGCTTGCAGCAAAGAGCGGCGGAGGCAAACAGAAGCGGAGCGAATTTGTTTATAGGCTTATACTGCAATTCCGTCGTCGTTCCTTATCTGTATGGGACGACCGTTTATTATTTTCACAAAAATTCCTACGGGTTTGCGGGCTATTTAGAACATTATATTTCCTCAAAGTTAAATCTGAAATACGACGGGGTCGTAAGAGACGACCTTTACGTGCTGAGGTTTACGAAGATGCCGGCTGTCGTTATCGAATACGCTTTTATTTCTAATCCTTACGAAGAGCATCTTCTGGGTTCTTCCACATTCAGGCAGTTGATTGCGGGCGGAATAGCCAACGCAGTTTATAAATATTTTATTATAGAAAAAAAGTAAGCGCAAAAAACAATGGAAAAAAAAATAGCGATAATCGACTACGGAATGGGAAACCTTAAAAACGTCCGCAACGCTTTTAATTTTTTAGGATACGATGCCGAGATTACCGGAAATTATAAGCATATCGAAGAAGCCGACTATTTAATTCTTCCAGGCGTCGGCGGGTTCAAAGACGCTATGGCGACGCTTAAGCAAAAAGGGCTTATCGGACCGGTTAAAGACGCTATCGCGGAGGGCAGGCGTTTTTTAGGAATATGTCTGGGCATGCAGCTTTTATTTGAAGCCTCCGAAGAATTCGGTTACAGCGAAGGGTTGGGAATTTTAAAAGGAAAGGTAATAAAGTTCGACGATAGCGTTATTCCCCTTATACCTCATATAGGATGGAACGATATAGAAATTTTAAAACCGGCAAAAGAATTTAACGGAATAGCAAACAACAGCTTTTTTTATTTCCTGCATTCATATTATTGCGTGCCCGAAGAAGATATAACCGCCGCGGTTTGCGATTATTACGGTAAATTCTGCGCCTGCGTAAAAAAAGACAACATTTTCGCCTGTCAGTTTCATCCCGAAAAAAGCCATACCGCCGGATTGGCGTTATTAAAAAATTTTATAAATAATTAATTAAATTTATGATTATAATACCCGCCGTAGATATTCTGGGTTCAAAATGCGTAAGGCTCGCTATGGGAGATTACGAAGTTAAAAAGGAATATGAACTTTCGCCCGCTGAAGCCGCCTTGAACTGGGAGAGGCTCGGGGCGAAAAGACTGCATTTAGTCGATCTCGACGGCGCTAAATCCGGAAACCCCGATAATTTTAATATTATAAAAGATATTATAAAATCGGTAAAAATTCCCGTGGAGGTCGGCGGAGGCGTCAGGGACGACGAAACGATAGAAAATTATTTTAATATCGGCGCGTCTTATATTATTCTAGGCTCGGTATTATTCAAGAATATTAATTCCGTCGAGGCTTCCCTGCTAAATTATAAGGGCAGAATCATAGCCGGAATAGATTTATACGATGAAAAAATAGCAATTTCCGGCTGGAGAGAATACGTCGAAACGCCGTTCGGCGAAGCGGTGGAAAACTTAAGAGACCGCTACGGAATACGAACTTTTATATTCACCGATATTAAAAAAGACGGGATGCTCGCAGGGGTTAATTTAGAACTTATGTCGAGGCTTGCAAAATTAGGCGTTAATGTCATAGCGTCCGGAGGGGTTTCCGGGCAGGGCGATATCGTTAAACTGAAAGAACTCAATCTTCCGTCTCTCGAAGGCGTAATAGTCGGAAAGGCTCTATACGACGGAAGACTTGATTTGGAAAAGGCAAACGACTTATTGTAATGGTGCAATAAACGGCAAAGACTTGATTCCTGCGAAAGCAGGAATCAAGAATGACTTAGTATTGAATACTTAAGCAGTTTTCTATTATAGGATTAAGATAAATCTATGCTTGCAAAAAGAATAATACCGTGCTTAGATATTAGAAACAATGAAGTCGTTAAAGGTATAAATTTTGAAGACATACGGAGCGCAGGCGACCCGGTGGAGCTTGCAAAAAGATACGACGGAGAACTTGCCGACGAGCTTATGTTTTTGGACATAACGGCTTCGCACGAAAAAAGAAAGACCATTCTGGAACTCGTCGATAAGATTTCCGAAAATATTTTTATTCCGTTCAGCGTAGGCGGCGGCGTTTCCGAAATAGAAGATATAAGGGATTTGCTTAACAGCGGGGCGGACAAGGTTTCTATTAATACCGCTGCGGTGCTGAAACCCGGTCTTATAGACGGCGCGGCAAAAAAATTCGGTTCATCTACTATAGTAATAGCTATAGACGCAAAAAAAATAGGGGATGAATATATCGTTTTCACGCACGGCGGAAGAAAAAATTCCGGAATCAACGCTGTAGATTGGGCGAAAGAGGCTTATAACAGGGGCGCCGGAGAAATACTGCTGACGAGCATGGACAGGGACGGGACGAAAAACGGCTATGAAATAGAACTTACCTCGTCAGTCGTTAAGAGCGTAAAAATTCCGGTGATTGCATCGGGAGGCGCAAGAGGAGCCGAGGATATGGAAGAGGTCTTCGTTAAAGCCGATGCAAGCGCTGCCCTTGCCGCCTCGATATTTCATTATGAAAATTCGGGCATTATTCCTATTAAAAAATATTTAAGGTCCAAAGGGATTAACGTAAGATTATAAAAACAGGACAATGGATAAGAAAGAAAATGATTTTGTAACCGTTGACGTCTTCGACGAGAACGCTCTCGGCTTATTTTTAAAAAAAATTGATTTTGCCAAGCTTAACGGGCTTATTCCGGCGGTTGCGCAGGACTATCTTTCGAAAGAGATATTAATGCTTGCTTTTATGAATGAAGAAGCGTTGAAAAAAACCGTAGAAACCGGCTATGCCCATTATTTTTCCAGATCTAGAAACAAATTATGGAAAAAGGGCGAAACCTCCGGCCATACTCAGCGTATAAAAGAAATCTTTTTCGACTGCGATAACGACAGTATTTTATTAAAAGTTATCCAGAAAGGTCCGGCTTGCCATACCGGGCATAAAACATGTTTTTATTCGAAAATAAATAACCGCCTTCCCGCTTCGGACAACTCCGTCATAAACGAAAGCGAAACAGGCGGTAAAAACGGCGGCGGCGAAGAAAAATTTTATTCGCTTAAACTGTTATACGACCTTATCGCAGGGCGAAAAGATTCTGATTCGGAAAAATCGTATGTTGCAAAGCTCTTAAAAGGAGGGCCGGAAAAAATCGGCAAAAAGCTTCAGGAGGAATCTCTTGAAGTTATTTTATCGGCTATAGAAGGCGACAGGGATAAATTAATTTACGAATGCGCCGATTTGATGTTTTTTTATATCGTGATGTTAATTTATTCGGATATCGATTTTTTTAACGTAATAGACGAGTTAAAAAGAAGGGAAGGGATTTCGGGATTAGACGAAAAAAGAGCGCGTTAAAATTTATAGGTTGACAAATTAATAGAAAATATACGATACTATATAAATAAGGGTCAAATTTGCGATAGGGGCAGAATTTAATTTTGTCCCTATAAAATATTAGGAAAAAAGGAGGCGAATTTAGGTTTTGTCTATCGTAAAAATTAAAGAAAACGAATCTTTCGAAAATGCTTTAAGAAGATTTAAAAAATCCTGCGAAAGAGCCGGAATCCTTTCCGAAATCAGGAAAAGGGAGCATTACGAAAAGCCGAGCGTTAAGAAAAAGAAAAAAGCGGCGGCTTCCAGAAAAAGAAATTCCAAAAAGAATTACTTCAATTATTAATATTATTAATAAAAACTTTATGAGCTACATAGATATAGCCTTTTTAGTTTTATTTATCGCAATAATGATAAGGGGCTTTTTCAGGGGCTTTATAAAAGAGGCTATATCCCTGCTCGGAGTTTTTGCCGCCTATTTAGGCGCAACGTACGCAAGTTCGCATTATATCGCCAAACCGTTTCATAGCGAAGAGATAGGGAAAATTATTATCTTTTCCGGGGTATTTATCGCCGTCGTAATTGTTTTCGCATTAATTTCGCTGATAATTACCAAAATTATAAACCTGCTTCAATTAGGATTTTGCAACAGGTTGGGCGGTTTTTTTTTGCCGGAATTAAAACTTTTTTATTGTTGAGTTTAGTTTTATATTTTATTTTTTCTTTCCGTGCAGTAAATAAACGCTTTGGATATTACAAATCTCAGAGTTTTATACCTTATTTTCTCAAAACAGGCAAATTTTTGTCCCCCTATCTCGGCAGGTTTTATTAAAATTTTTCTTTCCGAAAAAACGATTAATATTTATAAATTATGGACAGAAATATAGAAACCGTATTGTCTTATGTAAATATAGTCGATGAAGTGTCCGGGTTCGTCAAACTAAAAAAAACCGGCCAAAATTATTCCGGCTTATGCCCTTTCCACTCGGAAAAGACTCCTTCGTTTCACGTCAACGAAACAAAAGGCCTTTATTATTGTTTCGGATGCGGCAAAGGCGGCAATGTTATAGGATTTCTTAAGGATATAAAAGGGGACTCTTTTAAAGAGGTTATAGATTATCTTAAGAAAAAATATAATATACCGCTTGAAGATACAAAGTTTTATAGAACCGCTCAAACAGCCGCAAACGAAGCCCCGCTTAAAAAAATTCTTAATCTCGCTTTAAACTTTTATTATGAAAATCTTTTCGTTTATATGTCAAGCAGCGGACATATAATGAAATACCTTAAAGACAGGGGTATAGACGAAAATACCGCAAGGGATTTTAAATTGGGATATGCGGGGTTCGGAAACGGGTTAACGGCGCTTTTGCTTAATAACAAAGCCGATTTAGACATTGCCGTAAATGCCGGATTGTTAATTAAAAAACAGGAGCATAACAGAGGGTATTCGGACAGGTTCGTGAATAAGCTTATTATTCCGATAATGGACAGAGCGGGAGAGCCAGTCGCGCTGGCATCCAGAATAATTTTAAAGGAAGGCGAAGCGTCCCCGCTTAATTTTCCTAAATATATAAATACCAATAACTCCGAAATTTTCGTAAAAAATAATACCCTGTACGGTTTAGACAAAGCCCTGCCTTTTATTAAAAAAGAAAACGCAGTTTTTGTGGTCGAGGGCTATTTCGATATGATAACGCTTTATTCCAGGGGCGTTAAGAACGCGGTCGCGACGATGGGCACCGCCCTTTCTAAAAATCACATAGTTAATTTATCGAGATTATGCGACGAGATTATTCTTCTTTACGACGGCGATAAGGCAGGCATAAATGCGATAAATAGAGGGATGGAATTATTCGCGAGTTTTATGGAAAGTCCCGAAAAAAATATATATGCGGTATGTCTGAACGACGGCAGCGACCCCGACAGCTATGTCAGAAAATACGGGCGGGACAGCCTTATAAAATTAATACGGGACGGCAAAAAAACGCCGGTAGAGTTTGCCATAGATTATTATATTGAAAAAAGGGAAAACAACGGTATAATCAAAGATAGGGGCGATGAAAGAAGCGAAAAGAATCTTAAAGAAAAAATATCGGCGATTCGCGAAATAGCTCCTTTTTTGAAGAAAATAAATGATAATATTATCTTTTCCCATTACCTTAATATGCTTGCCAACAGGCTGGGATTAAAGGAAAAGGCGGTAAGAGAATATATAGATTCTAACGAAACGCGGGGCGCAAATATTAATGCCGGCGGCAATGAAGCTTATGCGGATACCGGATTTACGGCCGGCAATGGAGCTTTAGAATATGCAAAAGAAGATCCAAATATAGAAGATATAATAGTAGGTAAATTATTCTGCAATTTACTATTGACAGAATATATAAGCGATGATATAATAAATGAATTTTCCGATAAAAATGCCGTTTTTATAATTAGAGAAATAAAAAATGCAATAAAAAACGGTATAAACAAAGAAAATAATATTAGCATTAAAAGTAAGATAGAAGATATAGTTTTAAAAACCGAAAACAGCTCGAAATGGAGTCAAATATATTATTCGAGTTTATTAAAGGAAGATAAAAGCTCGGAAGCCAAAAACGGGAAGGATGATTTTAAAAAACTTCTCATTAAATTAAAGGTCGATAACATAAATAAGACTTGCAAAGGCATTTTGGGCGAAATCAGAAGCGGACTGCTCGATGAAAGCGGCAAACATCTTAAATGGCAAGAACTTAACAGGTTAAAATATATTTCTAAAGAATTTCAGAGAAAAATCTGCGGTTATTAAGGGTGATAATTTACATTAATATATGAGTAAAAAAAATATAAAGAATAAAAATAAGGAAAACATAAAAGCAAATATTAATAATAATATTAATAAAACTGTCGGCAAATCCAAAGCCGCCGTTGCCGATACCTTAAAAGACAAAGAATTAGAGAATAAGATAATCAGCAAAAGCGTCGAAAAGATGAAAGACCGTCCCGGCAGATTGAGTTACGACGATTTTAACGATATACTGCCCCAGAATATAGTATCTCCCGACCAGATAGACGATTTAATAAGCATGCTCGGGGAAAAAGATATAGACCTCGGGAGAGACACGTCGTCCATCTTCATAAAAGCGGGACACTCGAAGTTTGCGGGCGAGGAAACGTTTAACGAAGAGGCCGAAGTCGAAGAAGAAGATTTATCCCTTAAAACAAACGACCCCGTCAGAATGTATCTTAAAGAAATGGGCTCGGTTTCTTTGCTTACCCGCGAAAGAGAGATAGAGATAGCAAAGAGCATAGAAGAAGGAGAGGAAGAGATTTTTTCTTCGGTTCTTAACTCGGATATATTAATAAAATGGGTAATATCGATAGGGGACAAATTAAAAAACCAGGAGCTTAACATTACCGGAATAGTTTCCGATTTCGACGACGTCGATTTTCCGAGCGATAAAGATATAGAAAAATCTACGGGCAGATTTTTGTCTATTATCGAAAAAATTAAAAAAGAAGTAAAATTTACGGAAAATAAATCCAAATCCGATACGTCCGGCAAAAAGCGGAAAAAAGAAAAAATAAGGGCGGAAGAGGGCAATTCGGATACCGGCGGGTCAGATATAGAAGACCATATAGAAAACATCGATGCCGCCAATATAACAAAAGTTTTTACTTGGACGTCTCCTAAAAATTTAACTCAGGAAACAAAAAAAAAGATACTCGGCTACATTAAAGATTTAAGGCTGAAAAAGAAAATATCCGACAAAGTCATAATGAGGCTTAAAAATCAAAACGGGAAAATCTTAGAATTCGAAGAAAGCATAAAAGAACTCGAATCTACGTATAAAAAGAAAAACGAAATAAGCGAGCAGTCTAAATCGCAGGAACATAAACGGTTAGAAAGCATAAACAAGCTAATTAACGAATATAAGGCTAAGATAGCCGCATCCGAAAAAGAAGTCGGCGTTTCTAAAAGCGAACTTAAAAAAATAGTCGAAGCCATAAAAATCGGCGAAGAAAAATCCAAGGTCGCTAAGACCGAGCTTGTAGAAGCGAATTTGAGGCTTGTCGTTTCCATCGCTAAAAAATATTCAAACAGGGGACTTCAATTTTTAGACCTTATTCAGGAAGGAAATATAGGGCTTATGAAAGCCGTCGAAAAATTTCAGTATCAAAGAGGTTATAAATTTTCTACATATGCGACATGGTGGATAAGGCAGGCCATAACGAGGGCAATTGCCGACCAGGCGAGAACTATAAGAATTCCGGTTCATATGATAGAAACCATAAATAAATTAATCAGAACTTCCCGGGCTTTAGTGCAGGAAATAGGAAGAGAGCCGGTTCCGGAGGAAATTGCCGAGAGAATGGACCTTCCCATAGATAAAGTCAGAAAGGTTTTAAAGATAGCCAAAGAGCCTATTTCTTTGGAAACGCCCATAGGCGAAGAAGAAGATACGCATCTCGGAGATTTTATAGAAGACAAGGCTACTGTTCTTCCTTTAGAAGCCGCAATAAATTCGGATCTCGAAGAACAGACGGGAAGGGTTTTGTCGTCTCTTACCGAAAGGGAAGAAAAGGTCCTGAGAATGAGATTCGGCATAGGTATAAAATCGGACCATACCCTTGAAGAAGTAGGGCAGGAATTCGGAGTTACAAGAGAAAGAATAAGGCAGATAGAGGCAAAAGCCCTCAGGAAGCTCAGGCATCCAAGCCGTTCCAAAAGGCTTAAAACATTTGTAAAGTAGTGGATTTAGGGCCTATAGCTCAGCTGGTAGAGCGGCCGGCTCATAACCGGTTGGTCCCTGGTTCGAACCCGGGTGGGCCCACCATTTTAAAAATGTCATTATTTATAAAAGATGCGGTAGGTAGATTAGAAGACCTGATACCCCTTAATTTGCAGGAAGAATGGGATAATTCGGGTTATCAAATAAAACTCGCAGAAGTTCCACTCTCCGGTATCGTAACATCGTTAGACCTTACGGATAAGTCGGTTAATTTAGCCGTAAGCAAAGGTTTTAATCTTTTATTAATACACCATCCCCTTTTTTTTCATCCCTTGAGTTCGATAAATTTAGATTCTAACGACGGAAAACTTGCGGGACTCCTCATGGAAAATAAAATTTGCGTTTATGCGATGCATACGAATTTCGATTCGTCGCCTTATTCTATGAGCCGCTATATTTTAAATAAACTTAAAATAAAAGAAATATTTCCGTTAATTCCTCATAAAAGAAAACTGTATAAACTGTCCGTTTTTATCCCTAAAGGTTACGTCAATGCCGTAAGGGACGTTCTTTTTAAATACGGAAATCCTAAAATCGGCAATTACGAAAACTGTTCGTTCGAAACAAAAGGAAAAGGGTCGTTTAAGCCGCTCGAAGGTTCGAATCCGTTTATAGGCGAATCGCAGAAAACTACTTTTACCGATGAATCCAAACTCGAACTTCTTATAGAAGAAAAATTTATAAAAAAAGCGATAGGCGAGATGAAAGCCGTTCATCCTTATGAAGAAGTTGCTTTCGATTTATATCCGCTCTACGATTTCGGCGGAAATACGGCCGAAGGCATGGGCGCTATAGGGAATTTTAAAAGTAAAATCGATTTCGGCGGCCTTTTAGACAAAATGCAGGAACTGTTTTCTCCTATTTTTATAAATTATTGCGGAAATTTAAATAAAAAAATAAAAAAAGTTGCGGCCGTTTCGGGAAGCGGTTTTTCTTTTATGGATAATGCCGTAAAATCGGGCTGCGACGTCTTGATATCCTCCGAATTAACGCACAGCAAAGCAATAAAAGCAAACAAAAGCGGTCTCTGTTTAATAGAAATGTCCCATTTCGACACCGAAAAATATTTTACTGCCATAACCAAAGATATATTAACTAAAGAATTCAACGTGCCTGTTATCGAAAATACTTATGAAAATAACCCGTTTTTTAAATACAAAGGAGGAGAACTTTGAACGAACAGATTTCTTTTATAGTGGAAATTCAAAATATCGACGTGGAGCTGTTGAAATTTGAAGAATCGCTTAAAAAAACTTTCAATGAAATCGAGGAGTCGCAGAATAATCTTAAATCGAAAGAATCGGAACTCGAAAAGCTTAAAGAGGACTTGGCGGAAGTCAATAAAAAAATCGGCACTTCCGAACTCGATATAAAGTCGTATGAAGAAAAAATCATTAAGATGAAAGATACTCAGAAGCTGATTAAAACCAATAAAGAATACAACGCGATTCAAAAATCCATAAAAGATAACGAAGCATTAAAAAAGAAATCCGAAGACGAACAATTGGAATATATGGAAAATAAAGAGTCTATAAGCGGCAAAATAGCTCTCGTCCAAAAAGAAATAGAAGAACTTACAGGCGGGTTATCTGTTAAAAATACGGAATATAAAGAAAACGAGAAAGAAATAGAGTCGGCAAAAAAAGATTTTATCGACAGGAGAGAGACGGTCAAAAAAAAGATTAAAAAAGATTATATAGACATATATGAGGCCGTTAAAAAAAATAAAGGATTTCCGGCAATTGCTTCCGTGATGAAATCAGGAGCATGCACGGGATGTTACAGGATGCTTCCGCCTCAGCAGTTTAACGAGCTTATATCGGAAAACGTATTTATGCAGTGCCCCGTATGTTCCAGGATACTTTATATAGATAAGACTTTGCCGGAACCTGCCGCTCCCGCGGGTAAGGTTTCAAAAAAAATCAGTAAAAATAAGATATGAACTTAACGGTCTATACCGACGGCGCGTCCCGCGGAAATCCGGGCAAATCCGGCGCGGGAATTTTGATTCTTGACGAAAACGGACTGCAGGTAGCTTCTTTAAACGAATATCTCGGTATTTCTACCAATAATGAAGCCGAATATAAAGCTCTTATTATAGCGCTCGAATTTTTATCGGGCATGGCAAACGATGGGGACGCCGATATAACCGAGGTACTTTTTTTGCTTGATTCCCAACTGCTCGTTAATCAGATGAACGGAGTTTATTCAGTTAAGAGCGCAAATATGCTGCCTCTTTACCGTAAAGCGCGAAAACTTATTGATGATATAAAAGCGGCTTTAAAGCGGAGGGGAAATTTACTTAAAGTAAAGTTCCGGCATATTCCGAGAGAACTTAACAAGGACGCGGACAGGCTGGCTAACCTTGCGATAGATGCCTCCGGCGTTTGATAAATAATTATATTATATATATATTGACGGACAAACGCCAAACTGTTAAAATATTTCTGTAGCCGTAAGCAAAAACAGTCGGTCGCGAAAGACTTTATGTTTTTCGAGGAAAGTCCGGGCTCCAAAGAGCATAACGCCGTTTTATACCGGTGAAGGCAACTTTAAGGAAAGCGCAACAGAAAATATACCGCCTTATTTAATAGGGTAAGGGTGAAATAGCGAGGTAAGAGCTCACTTGGACGTTATGCAAATAACGCCTATGGCAAGCCCCGTTAGGAGCAAGAACAAATAGGAAGACTTAAGGCTGCTCGCCTTGCATAGTCTTCGGGTTGTTCGCAAAGAGAAATGACCGACCTTGACAGAACCCGGCTTATGTTTTTGCTTGCAGCTATAACTCTCCTTTAACTATTTAAATTGAGTCCAAATGGAAATCAAAAACATCAGGAATTTTTCTATTATAGCCCATATAGACCATGGGAAATCTACGCTTGCGGACAGGTTTCTGGATTTTACCGGAGCGATTACCGAAAGAGAAAAAGTCTCCCAATTTTTGGACAATATGGAACTCGAGCGGGAGAGAGGCATTACTATTAAGGCGCAGACCGTAAGATTAAATTATAATTACGGCGGCAAGGATTATATCCTTAATCTGATAGATACTCCCGGACACGTGGATTTTTCTTACGAAGTTTCAAAATCCTTAGCCGCATGCGAGGGGGCGCTTCTTGTCGTAGATGCGACCCAGGGAGTTGAAGCCCAGACCCTTGCGAATGTTTATATAGCTTCAGACATGAATTTGGCCGTCGTTCCGGTTATCAATAAAATAGACTTGCCCAGCGCCGATCCGGAAAAAACCAAAAAGGAAATCGAAGAAGTCGTCGGCATCGAAGCCGATAATGCTATTCTGGCAAGCGCAAAAGAAGGCATCGGAATAAAAGAAATACTCGAGGCTATTATAAATAAAATTCCTTCTCCGAAAGGAGACCCGCTTTCTCCGCTAAAGGCTTTAATCTTCGATTCATGGTTCGATTCCTATCAGGGCGTCGTAGCGCTTATAAGAATATTCGACGGTAAAGTTTCCCCCGGCGATATTATCTTATTAATGAATTCGGGAGTTTCTTACGAAGTCCAGAAAGTCGGCGTTTACAATCCGTATATGAAGGAGTTAGACGGTTTAACCGCCGGAGAAGTCGGCTTTATTATCGCAAACATAAAAGATTCCGGCAGTTTTAAAATAGGCGATACTATTACTTTAAAAGCCAATCCCGCAAAAGAGCCCCTGCCCGATTTTAAAGAACCAAAGCCTATGGTGTTTGCCGGTATTTACCCGATAGATTCGGACGATTACCCCGAACTTAAAGATTCCATAGAAAAATTAAAACTCAACGACCCTTCCTTTTCTTACGAACCGGAAAATTCCCTTGCGCTTGGATTCGGTTTTAGATGCGGATTTCTCGGGCTTCTGCATATGGAAATAATAGTGGAAAGGCTGGAAAGGGAATACGGCTTAAGCCTGATATCTACTTCTCCTACCGTTCTTTACAATATAATGACGGTTAAGGGGGAGATGAAATCGGCTCTTAATCCTATGAAATTTCCTCCGTCAAAAGATATTCCCATGCAGGAAGTCGACCATATCGAAGAGCCTTTTATCAGGGCGAATATTTATGTCCCGTCCGAATATCTAGGAAAGATAATAAACTTATGCGTCGAGAAAAGGGGACTGCAGGTCGAGCTTAAGTATATAACTAAAAGCAGAGTCCAGCTTGTTTATGAATTGCCTTTGTCGGAGATAGTCCTCGATTTTTACGACCAGCTTAAATCTCTTTCCAAAGGTTACGCTTCTTTCGATTACGAATTCAGCGGGTACAGGCCGGCAGATATGATAAAACTCGAAATATTGGTTAATAAAGACCCCGTAGATGCCCTTTCCGTGATTGTCCACAAGGATAAAGCTTACGCCAGAGGAAGAAATATAGTCGAGAAACTCAGGACTTTAATACCGAGGCAGATGTTCGAGGTCGTGCTCCAGGCGCAGATAGGTTCAAAAATTATCGCGAGGGAAGAGATTAAAGCATTGAGAAAAAATGTTCTGGCAAAATGTTACGGCGGCGATATTACAAGGAAAAGAAAACTTTTAGAGAAGCAGAAAGAAGGAAAGAAAAAAATGAAAAACATAGGCTCTGTTGAGATTCCCCAGGAAGCTTTCTTGTCTATATTGAAAGTTTGACGGTATTTGCCTTGTATAAGTTTTTAGATATTTATTTAGACTTAAGAAAAAAAAATTGATATAATTAAAAAGTTTATAAATAAAAATCGTTTAGGTTCATGAAATTCAAAATATGAGCAAGCATACTCTATGGGATTATTTTAAGGCGGTAATTATAGCTATAATCATCGCCTTAATTTTTAGAACGTTTGTCGTTCAGGCGTTTAAGATACCTTCCGGTTCAATGGAGCCCACTCTTATTCCCGGCGACCATATACTTGTCAACAAGTTTATATACGGCATTCATATTCCTTTTACGAAGTCGTATATTCCGGTATCCCAACCGAAGACCGGGCAGGTCATAGTTTTTAAATTCCCTTACGCCGGCAAATATAACCTTCACAGAGGGATAGATTTTATTAAAAGGGTAGTAGGAACGCCCGGCGATAAAATCCAGATTATTAACAACAGGGTTTATATAAACGGGCATATTTATAAATGCGGATATGCGGAATGGAAATCAAAAACTATTTTGCCCGCATACGGTTCTCCTAGAGACAACTACGGACCCGTAACAGTTCCGAGAAATGAGCTTTTCGTAATGGGAGACAACAGGGACAACAGTTTCGACTCGAGATACTGGGGTTTTGTTCCGTACAAAGACATTACGGGAGAGGCATTTATTGTTTACTTTTCATGGAATCCGAAAAATCATTTCGATATATACTGGAAGCGTTTTTTTAAATCTATTCCCGGCTGTCCTTTTAAGAAAAATATAGGGTGATCGGTAAAATTGAAGAAAGAAATCATTTTCGACGATAAAGAAACAGGGTTAATTTTAGATAATTTTATAAAAGATATTTTAAATTCGAAAATTAATTTTAACAATGCCGCTATAATCGGCATAAAAAGCGGCGGAGTTCCGTTAGCCGGTTTAATTAGAAAGGCGGTCTCGGAAAGGTTTAATATCGACTGCAAGATAGGATACGTCGATATGACCCTTTACAGGGACGACCCTTTTTCCGTAAAGAAATCCGGAGACGCTACGGAACTGGCTTTCGATATAAACGATAAAGAAATTATACTTATAGACGACGTTATAAACAGCGGCAGAACCGTCAGGGCTTCCATAGACGAAATTTTTGATTTTGGAAGGCCGGAAAAGATTAAGCTTGCGGTTTTTATCGATAAAGGCGGAAGAGAACTGCCGATATGCCCCGATTTTACCGGGAAAAAAATAAGAGCCGGTAAAAAAGAAATAATCAACGTAGATGTTTTAAGCAAAAAAAAATTCGTAGAAAAATATGAGCTTTAATAAAAAAGACCTCATCTCAGTCAAAGACCTTTCCGCATCCGACATTAATTATTTTATAGAAACGGCAAAAGAATTTAAAAAAATATCGCTGAAAGATATAAAAAAAGTTCCTACGCTCAGAGGGAAGACCGTCGTAAATATTTTTTACGAACCTTCAACAAGGACAAGGTCGTCTTTTGAAATTGCCCAGAAAAGATTAAGCGCGGATTCTTTAAGCATATCCATTGCGCAAAGCTCCGTTACAAAAGGAGAAAGCCTTAAAGATACTATACTCAATCTGGAAGCCATGAAACCCGATGCTTTCGTATTGAGGCATTCGGAATCCGGTGCGGCTCATTTTGTGTCGAAATTGACCGATGCATCCGTAATTAACGCAGGCGACGGCATAAACGAACATCCTACCCAGTGCCTTTTAGACATAATGACGGTTATAGAAGAAAAAAAAGACGTCGGGTCTCTTAAAGTGGCTATAATAGGCGATATTTATCATTCAAGAGTAGCCCGGTCGGATATTTACGGATTCTCCAAATTGGGAGCGGAAGTTTATCTTTATGCCCCGCATTCTCTTTTGCCGAGATTAATCGAGCTTAAAAACGTGAAGATAGCCAAGAATATGGAAGAAGCGGTTAAAGGCGCGGACGTTATAATAATGCTCAGAATACAAAAAGAAAGGGCAAGCTATTATTTTATACCGTCGATTGAAGAATACAGGAATTTCTTCCAGTTGACGCCGGAACTGCTGTCGAAGGCTTCCAAAAGGGTTATGGTTCTCCATCCCGGACCGGTAAATAGGGACGTGGAGATAGCAGGAAGCATAATAAACGGCGGCAGAACCCATATTTTTAAGCAGGTCGAAAACGGCGTAGCGGTTAGAATGGCGTGTCTTTATATATTGCTTGGTTATCTTAAAAACAAATAACAATAAATTTAACGTTCGAATATTTTATGCAAAAGTTCTTAATAAAGAACGGCATAGCCGTTGACCCGCTGACGAAGACGGAAGTAAAAAGAGATATTTATATCGAAGGCGGCGTAATAAAGGATATCCCTTCAAAACAAAAAATGGGCGGCGTTAAGATTTTAGACGCCGAAAATTTTATAGTTTTTCCGGGATTAATCGATATGCACGTTCATTTAAGAGAGCCGGGATATGAATATAAAGAAACTATAAAATCAGGGATGGAAGCGGCGGCGGCCGGCGGGTTCACTTCTATCTGCTGTATGCCTAATACTAATCCGGTCAACGATTCTAAAGCGGTCGGCAGTTTTTTATCGGACAGGGCAAAGGCCCTTAATTTAATAAATTTATTCCCAATAGGCGCTATATCTAAAGGGTTGCAGGGAACTTCCCTCGCAAATATAGGAGAATTGAAAGAATCCGGTGCTGTCGCGCTGAGCGACGACGGCAATCCCGTTGAAGACAGCGCTCTTATGGGAAGGGCTCTGCTGTATGCCCGTACTTTCGATTTGCCGGTAATATCGCATAGCGAAGATTCCAAGCTGCGCGGTAAAGGAGTTATTAACGAAGGGGTAATATCCGAGCGTCTCGGAGTGGTCGGCATTCCAAGCATTGCCGAAGAAATAGGCGTAGCGAGGGATATTATGCTCGCCGGCTATTACGGCGCGAATGTTCATATAGCGCATATTTCTACAAGCGGTTCGGTCGAAATCGTAAAAAAAGCAAAACAGTCCGGCATAAACGTTACATGCGAAACCTGCCCACACTATTTTTCGCTTACCGAAAACGCTTTATTGGATTATAATACCGACGCAAAAATGAATCCCCCGTTAAGAACCCAAAAAGACGTCAATGCCGTTATAAAAGGATTGTATGACGGCACTATAGACGCGATAGCTTCCGACCATGCCCCGCACAGCAAGGACGAGAAAGACGCTACGCTGGATGCCGCACCCTTTGGAATCATAGGTTTGCAGACATCCCTGCCTTTGGCGTTAAGGCTTTTTTACGGCAAAAAGATTTCTTTAATGCAGATAGCCGAACTTATGTCCTTTAATCCGGCAAGAATTTTAAAACTAGGCAGGAGAGGCTCTTTGCAGAAAGGATATATAGCGGATATCACTGTTGCGGATATTAAAAAAGAATGGAAGTTTACCGAAAGCGGCATTAAGTCTTTAAGCAAAAATTCTCCTTTTATCGGAGAAAAGTTCAAGGGCATTGCCGTTGCCGTAATCGTCGGCGGAAGGCTCATAGAAATAAATTAAATTTAAATAAAATAAATATCTAAAATGACGGGCTCTAAAAAAGAAAAAGCGGTATTAATGTTCGAGGGCGGAATTTATTATGAGGGGTTTTATGAAGGCAAAATAATAGAATCCGGAGGAGAAGCGATTTTTAATACCGCCATGAACGGTTATCAGGAGCTTATTACCGATCCTTCTTATAACGGCCAGGTCGTCGTTATGACCTATCCTATGGTCGGCAATTACGGCATAAACGATACGGATTTTGAATCCGAAAGGGTATGGATTTCGGGGCTTGTGGCAAAAAATTACGTTCAAAATTTTTCCCATCATGCCGCTTCAAAAAATTTGGCGGAATTTATTAATTCTTACGGATATCCCGTTATATCGGGTATAGATACGAGGCATATAACGATTATATTGAGGGACGGCGGACAGTCTAACGTTTATATAGCCCCGAAGGAAGCCGGAATCGGATATATTAAAAAAAGGCTTGAAGCTTTGCCGAAAATGGAAGGATTAAACCTTGTTTCCAATGTTTCGACCAAGAGCATTTACGAAAAGAATGTCGATTCTCCGGACTTCAGGGTAACGGTCATAGATTACGGAGTTAAATTTAATACCCTGAGATGCTTAAACGATATTAAAGCCGACGTTGCGGTCGTTCCGCATAATTTTTCTAAAAAAGAGATATTGGCTACTGAACCCGACGGTATTCTTTTGTCGAACGGCCCGGGAGACCCGAAAACAATGTCGGAAGAAGTGGAAACATTGAAAAGCCTTCTCGGCGAAAGACCGGTTTTCGGCATCTGCCTTGGGCATCAATTGCTTTCGCTGGCTCTCGGTTTCGATACATATAAGCTGAAATTCGGGCATCACGGAATTAATCAGCCGGTTAAGAATCTTAAAACCGGGAAAGTAGAAATTACCTCGCAAAATCACGGTTTTTGCGTTAATTTAGATAACGTTAAAGCAAATCATTCAAGCGAGACAAAACTAACCCATATAAATTTGAACGATAATACGGTGGAAGGCATTAAAAATGACCGGCTAAAGGCATTTTCGGTCCAGTATCATCCGGAAAGCTCTCCGGGGCCGAGAGATTCAAGATATCTTTTTTCGGAATTTAAAGAGTTATGTTTAGGCGCCAAAATAGGATAGTAAATACAGCCGAACGCGTTTCGTCGCACCTGAAGCTTTCTAACGGCGATTTTATTTCAAAGATAGACGCTCTTTACGGCTTAATGGAAAACTGCGGATTATGCCCAAGGCATTGCGGGGCTAAAAGGCTCAAAGGCGAAAAGGGTCTGTGCGGAGCGGCGGACAAATTAAAAATAGCAAGCATCAACCTGCATTTCGGCGAGGAACCGCCTATATCGGGTAAAACAGGTTCCGGAACCGTTTTTTTTAGCGGATGTTCTTTAAAATGTAAATTTTGCCAGAATTATCCTATCAGCAGGTATTGCGCCGGAAATTTTTACGATACGTCGGAACTTGCGGACGGCATGGTTAGACTGCAGGAAAAAGGAGCGGTCAATATTAATCTCGTTACGCCGATGCATTATATGCCTTTTGTTGCAGAGTCGATATTTATGGCGGGGAAGAGAGGATTAAAAATCCCTATCGTTTACAACAGTTCGGGATATGAAGAGGCAAGGCTGTTGGAACTTTTGGACGGCATTATAGATATATATCTGCCAGATATAAAATATTCGGACGATAAAAATGCCATGAGCTGTTCGGGCGTCGCCGGTTACGTAGAAATCAACAGGAAGGCGTTAAAGATTATGTACGGGCAGGTAAAAGAATTGAGGGTAAACAAATACGGAATTGCCGTTTCGGGTCTTTTGATAAGGCATCTTGTACTGCCCGAAAGCATAAGCGGATATGCGGATTCTTTTAGATTTATAGCCAGGGAGCTCGGCGGAGACGTTCCGGTAAGCCTTATGAGCCAGTATTTCCCTGCCTATAAAGCGGAATACGACGGCAGATTAAACAGAAAGATTACGGAAATGGAATATTCCGCGGCAGTCAAGGAATTAATAGATAATAATCTAACGGGTTTTTTTCAGAACGATATAAACATAGGCTCCTAAGATGCGGTATAAGTTAAATTTATATTAAATATAATAATATTAAAAAAATAAAATATGCCTAAAAGAACGGACATTAAAAGAATTTTAATAATAGGCTCCGGGCCGATAATTATCGGACAGGCCGCGGAATTCGATTATTCCGGAACTCAGGGAGCAAAAGCGTTATCCGAAGAGGGATACGAGGTTGTTCTCGTAAATTCCAATCCCGCTACTATTATGACCGACCCCGATTACGCCTATAAAACTTATATCGAACCGCTGACCAAGGATTTTGTCGCCAGGATAATAGAAAAAGAAAGGCCGGACAGCATACTGCCGACGCTCGGAGGGCAGACGGCGCTTAATATTACTTTGGAGCTCTTTGACTCCGGAATAATACAAAAATACGGCTTGAATATTCTTGGAGCAAATATAGACGCGATTAAAAAAGCCGAAGACAGGGAATATTTCAAGAAAAGCATGGAAAAGATAGGCGTTCCCGTTCTGCAGGGCGGTTTTGCCAATAATATGGAAGAAGCGTACGAAGTTCAAAAAAGCATCGGTTTTCCGGTAATTATAAGACCTTCTTTTACGCTTGGCGGAAGCGGCGGAGGCATCGCTTATAATATATACGAATTTGCCGACATTGCTTCAAACGGTATAAATTTAAGTCCGATAAGCGAAATATTAATCGAAAAGTCCGCAATCGGTTTTAAAGAAGTAGAACTCGAGGTAATGACCGATAAAGATAAAAATACCATTATAATCTGCTCTATAGAAAACCTCGACCCTATGGGGATTCATACCGGCGATTCTATTACCGTCGCACCCGTCCAGACTTTAAACGACGGAGACTTACAAAAACTCAGGGACTATTCTATAAAAATAATGGACGAAATAGGCGTAGAAACCGGCGGCTCAAATATCCAATTTGCTTTAAATCCCGATTCCGACGAAGTTTACGTTATAGAAATGAATCCTAGGGTTTCGAGAAGTTCCAGCCTGGCATCCAAAGCGACCGGCTTCGCGATAGCGAAAATTGCCGCTAAGCTCGCCGTTGGATATACTTTAGATGAAATTACTAACGATATTACTAAAAAAACGCTTGCATGTTTTGAGCCGTCCATAGATTACGTAGTAACCAAAATACCGCGTTTTACTTTTGAAAAATTTCCCCAAACCGACAGCACTCTTACGACCCATATGAAATCCGTAGGCGAAGTAATGGCTATAGGCAGGACGTTCTGCGAATCGGTCCAGAAAGCCGCCCGGTCTTTAGAAAACGGATATTACGGGATAGAATCGCTTTACGGTCTCGATTTATCTTACGGCGCGGCGGAAAACAAACAGGATTTCGAAGTTGTTAAAGAAGAAGTAAAATCTTTGATAAAAAATAACGATTTCAAAAGATTGTTTTTAATAACCGATGCCTTAAGGCTGAACTTTACGGTTGAAGAAATAAATGAATTTTCTAAAGTCGATAAATGGTTTCTCAATCAGATTAAGCAGATAGTCGAACAGGAGAAAAAACTGTTTCTTTCAGGCAATCCGTTAGAAGATATAGAACTTATAAGAGAATCTAAAGAAACGGGCTTTTCAAACAGAATAATAGCAAAATTGATTGCAAGGAAAGCCGACGGCAGCCGTATTTCGCCCGAGGAATATCTAAAAAAAGACGAAGGAGCGGTTGCTTTAATAGAAAAAACGGAAAAAATTATAGACGAATTATGCCGGACGAATAATATAAAGAGAGTATTTAAAAAAGTCGATACGTGCGCGGCCGAGTTCGAAGCGGCTACCCCTTATATGTATTCGTCTTACGATAAATTTAACGAAATTAAGCCTCTTGAAAACGAAAAAGTTATAATACTCGGAAGCGGTCCCAACAGAATAGGACAGGGCATAGAATTTGATTATTGCTGCGTTCATTGTTCGTTTGCTTTGAAAGAAAATAATTATTCGTCTATTATGCTGAACTGCAATCCCGAAACAGTTTCCACCGATTACGATACTTCGTCGCGCCTTTATTTCGAACCTTTGACTTTCGAAGATACGGCGGCAATCTGCGAAGCCGAAAATAATCCTCCTGTCATACTGCAGTTCGGCGGGCAAACGCCTTTGAAGTTAGCGAAAAAATTTGACTCGAAAGGCATTAAAATACTCGGCACGCCTTTTAAATATATAGATATAGCTGAGGACAGGGAAAAGTTTAAAAATATAATAAATAAATTGGAGCTTAAACAGCCTGAAAGCGCAATGGCGTTCAACGGCGAAGAGATATACGAAAAGGCCGGGGCCATAGGATTTCCGGTTTTATTAAGGCCTTCTTACGTTTTGGGCGGAAGGGCAATGGAAGTAATATATAACGAAAGCGGACTTACTGAATATATTAAGAAAATATTTTTGCAGGACGTTTCGTTTCCCATATTGATAGATAAATTTCTTGAAGATGCCATAGAGGTTGACGTAGATGCTTTAAGCGATACGGAATCCGTTTATATTGCGGGAATAATGGAGCACATAGAAGAAGCGGGCGTGCATTCGGGAGACAGCGCCTGTTCTCTGCCCGCATTTTCTTTAGATGCGAATGCGGTGGAAAAGATAAAAGATATTACTGAAATCATATGCCGCGAATTTCACGTTAAAGGGCTCGTAAATGTTCAGTATGCGGTAAAAAATAATGAAATATACATAATAGAGGTTAATCCGAGGGCATCTAGAACCGTCCCGTTTATAGGAAAAGCCACCGGAGTTCCAGTAGCAAAATTAGCGACCAAGGTTCTTCTCGGGGAAAAACTTAAAGATTTCGGGCTTGGACGGTCATTTAATATCGACTATTACTGCGTTAAGGAAGCCGTGTTTCCGTTTTCTAAATTTTCAAACGTCGACCCTATGCTCGGCCCGGAAATGAGGTCAACAGGGGAAGTTATGGGAATAGACTCGAGCTTTGGAATGGCTTACGCCAAATCGCAGATTGCCGCCGGTCAGAATTTGCCGCTTTCGGGCAACGTTCTTATAAGCGTTAAAGACGAAGACAAAAAATATTTGAAAGAACTCGGCGAATCGTTAACGAAATCCGGGTTAAATATACTTGCCACTAAAGGGACGTCGGAATATCTCGATAAAGTCGGTATTAAGAACAAAAGAATAAATAAAGTGAAAGAAGGCCGTCCGCATATAATAGACGCTCTTAAGAATAAAGAAATTTCTATGATTTTCAATACGCCGAGAGGTAAAAAATCCCTCGAGGATTCATATATAATAAGAAGGAGCGCAATAGAATTTTCTCTTCCGTATTATACGACAATGAGGGGCGCGACCGCCGCATGCATGGCAATTAAGGCGCTTAAGGAAAATAATTTATCCGTTAAGGCGTTGCAGGATTATTACAAAGGTATATAATATAATAACATCATTCTAGGCAACAGATAATAGAATATATAGAAGATATTAAGATATTGCTTAATTTAATATCTATCGGGAGGTGGTTTCATTGGCGGGAAACGAAAAATCTTTTTATATCACGAAAGAAGGACACGATAATTTAGTTAAAGAATTAAAGAGGTTAAAATCGGTAGAAAGGCCGGCAAATATTAAAGCTATCGAAGAAGCTATAGCCCACGGAGATTTATCGGAAAATGCGGAGTATCATTCCGCTAAAGAAAAGCAGAGTTTTTTGACGGGTAAAATTATGGAGCTTGAAGACAAAATAGCGCGCGCCCAGGTTATAGAGGTATCTAAAATTTGCGAAGAAAAGGTGGTATTCGGAGCAACCGTAAAATTGCTTGATTTGAATACCGATAAAGAAGTTTCGTATAAAATAGTCGGAGACACGGAATCCGACGTTAAAGAAGGAAAAATTTCAATAAGCTCTCCCATAGCCAAGGCTCTTATTGGAAAATGCATAGGCGACGAAGCAAGAATAAATGTTCCTAACGGCGTTAAAGAGTTCGAGATTATTGACATTAAATATGTTTAATATTATAATATTAGAACATATATAGCATATTTATTTTTATATATATGATTTAATTTATATAAAACAGGAGGATTTATGGCGTTAGATAAAGCAGAAGTATCGAAGGTCATCGATGAAATAAGGCCTTCATTGCAGTATGACGGCGGAGACGTCGAACTGGTAAATATACACGACGACGGCACCGTTGACGTCAGGCTTAAAGGAGCATGCGCCCACTGCATGGGTTCTATAATGACCCTTAAGGGAGGAATAGAACGCCTGCTTAAAGAGCGTATCCCGGGAGTCAAGGAAGTCAACGCGGTTCAATAGCCCTAAATTTATAGTTTATTAAAAAGCCCGCTTTCAGCGGGCTTTTTAATTTAAGAAAAAGGCGTAAAAATTCTTTTATTCGATTTTCCGAAATTCAGGCATATTTCATACGGAATTGTTTGCGCTATTCCGGCAATTTCTTGGATAGTAATTTCGTTTGCGCCGCTTTTTCCGGCTATGATTACCTCATCGCCCGCTTTTATCCCGGGTATTTTCGTTACGTCCGCCATAATAAGATTCATAGTTACCATGCCTTTTATGGAGGCGAATTTACCGTTTATTAAAACCCTTCCTTTATTGGACATAAGCCTCGGTATTCCGTTGTCGTAACCTGCGGAAACTATTGCGATAGTCATATCCTTAGGCGCTTTAAAAGTATTATCGTACGAAACGAAACCTCCTTTTTTAACTTTTTTAATCTGTAATACCCTCGATTTTAAGGTCATAAGAGGTTTGAGTCCGCAGGCGCCGGCGCCTGCGGTATCGTTTTTTTCGGAGCCTAAACGCGGGGAATATTCCGGTTCATCGACGCGGATATTCGGATTGAATCCGTAAAGCGAAATTCCGGGCCTAACGGCGTTTGAATAATCTTCGCCTATCTTGTCGTTTAGAAGCGCGGAACTGGCGCTTATATGCACGTATGAAGGCTTAATCCCGTTTTCAATAAAAAACGAAACCGTTTTTTTAAAATTAGCTATCTGAAAATTCGTATAATCTAAGTCGCTTCCCCCCGAAGACAGATGGCTGAATAAACCTTCGGCGTTAAGATATTGCTTATTTTCGTTAACAATGTCCGCGGCGGATTTTACCTCGTTCTCATTCAAGCCGAGCCTGTTCATTCCCGAATCTAATTTTATGTGAATATTTAGAGGTTTATTCAAGCCTGCGGATTTTGCCTTTTCAAGAAGCGTTTTTAGATAATCTAAGCTGAAAACCCCTATCCTTAAATTTAATTCGGCCGCTTCTTCCAAATCCTCGGGATAAACCCCTTTAAGCATAAGCAGTTTGGCCTGAGGAATTTTTTTTAGGATTGTGCCGGCTTCGCCGATATTTATAATTCCGAAAAAATCTACTCCCGCGTTAAAAAGGGTTTCTGCGGACGGAACGAGTCCGTGTCCGTAAGCGTCCGATTTAATAATTGCTAAAATTGTTTTGTTTTTTACCGATTTAAGCAGTCTTATAAAGTTTATATTGTTTTTGAGGCTGTCGAGATTTATGTAAAGAGAGGTATCGTTCATAAGGTTTATTTTAAGAAAAAAAGGCATAAAAGTCAATTTCATAAGATTCATATCATTCGGCCTTGTCTGAAAACGCAGTTTCTGGTATCATATTAACTTATATATAACATTGAAGAGGGTAAAAATGAATTTAAACGATATAGATTATAATGCCGTTATCAAAAGCGCGCGCCTTAGCAGCGAAGATTTCGTAGATATTTTTATAGAATCCAAGATTTCTACTTTATTGTCTAATGAGGGCAAAAGGCTTGAAAAAGCTATTAACGGGATGATTCAGGGTGCGGGGTTAAGGCTTATTTCAAATAAAAAAACATACTATGCCTATACTAATAACCTCGAAGAAAATAATTTAATAAACATTGCTAAAGAATTAAAGGATGCCGCCGCAGGCGATATCAATAAAAAAGATAAAAAAGACGCCGGGTTTAAATCTTTAAATTTTAACGAAAAACAGCCGAAAATAGATTTTAATATAATAAAAGATATTGAAGGCGTTTCTATAGACGAAAAGTTAAAAACGGTAGAACCTGCCGTTAAATATTCATGGGGATTCGATAAAAGGGTCGTTCAGGTTAATATTACCTATTCGGATTACAGGCAGGACGTTATAATAATAAATTCCGATGGAGATTTCGTAAGAGATTCCAGAGAGAATCTTGCGTTTCTTGTGCATGCAGTAGTTTCGAACGGAGAAAGAGTAGAGGTAGGCTATGAATCTGCGGGAGGATTTACCGGATTTGAATTTTTCGATAAAAATGCTCCCGAAGATATTGCTCAAAAAGCTCTAAACAGGGCATTGACCCAGCTTGAAGCCCCGTTTGCGCCTTCCGGAACTATGCCCGTAGTATTATCCAGCGAAGCAGGGGGCACCATGATACATGAGGCAATCGGACACGGTTTAGAGGCGGATATTGCCGGAAACGGCTTAAGCGTATATTCGGATAAAATAGGAGAACCGGTCGCATCCAACCTGATAACGGTTATAGACGATTCTTCTTTAGCGGGTAAACGCGGTTTCTACAGGTTTGACGATGAAGGAACTTATTCCGACAGGAATGTTTTGGTCGAGAACGGCGTCCTTAAAAAATATATGTCGGACAGACTTTCATATATAAAATACGGATATGAGCTGACCGGCAACGGCAGGAGGCAGTCATACGAGCATGTTCCGATAGTCAGAATGTCGAATACGATGATTGCCCCGGGAAAATCCAACCCGGAAGATATTATAAAAAGCGTGGATAACGGCATTTTCGTAAAAAAAATGGGCGGAGGACAGGTAAATACCATTACCGGAGATTTCGTATTCGACGTTATGGAAGGCTATACTATAAAGAACGGAGTTGCGGGCGGAGCCGTCAGCGGCGCTACTCTTATGGGAAACGGACCGGAGATATTGAAAAATATCGATATGGTGGGAAACGATTTAGGATTCGGAATAGGTACATGCGGAAAAGACGGACAGGGAGTTCCGGTTGCCGATGCCCAGCCTACCCTTAGAATTCCGTCGATAATAGTAGGCGGTAAAAATTCAAAATAACGATAACGGGAATGGAAAGAATAAAAGATTGGAAATCATACCAAAAAACGCTCAATAAAAGAAAAGGCAAAAAAAATAAATTTATTAGTCTTATAAAATATACAGCAATAATTATATTTATAGTTTTACTTTTTTACGGATTTTCCTCGCTTTACTTTTACGGGAAAACGGCTTTTTTCGCCGCAAATAAAAAAGTGCGTGGAACGGGAATCAGGCCCATAGTTTTTATTAGAGACGGCCTGACGGGCAAAAAATTTTCTAATTTCGATATCGCCGATGTTAAATCGGCCGGTTCGCTAAAGAAATATTTCAAATATAACCCTCCTGTATTTAAAACCATTTTGGACGGCCGTTATGTTCAAAAAATAGGAGGCTATACCGTAGTTTACACGCTTGACCCGGCGGTGCAAAAAGAGACCGAAAAGATTTTTAAAGAATATTCGGTTCCTTTCGGGGTTTTAGCGGCCGTAAATCCCGATACGGGAGCGGTGCTGGGTTTTGCGTCCTATTCTCATAATAAAAGCAAAACCGATGAAATTTCTCCTCTTATCGCTTATCCCTCAGGCTCGTTAGTCAAAATAATAACCGCTTCCGCCGCGATAGAATCAAAAGGCTTTTACCCGGGATTTAATATTTGCTTTAACGGAACGATGTACGGGACGGATAAGGCGTATTGGAAGCAGAATATAGGTACGGGGTCGAATACTATATCCTTTAAGCAGGCTTTTGCAAAATCGTGCGACGTGGCTTTCGGCAAAGTTGCGGGATATTATGTAGGCAGGAAATTATTAACAGATTATTTTAACAAATTTTATTTTAACAAAAAAATACCTTTTATTTTGGGTCTTCATAAAAGCAAAGCCTATATTCCAAGAAAATTTTATCAGTTAGAACTTACGGGGGCAGGATTCAAAAACGTAAAAATGACGCCTCTCCTTGCCGCGTTAATCGCAGGTTCCGCGGTTAACGGAGGTAAAATAGTCGAACCCTATATAATAAAAGAAATTATATCTTCATCCGGTAAAGTAGTATATATACATAAAGAACCTAAAGTCCTGAACGTTCCGATAACGGTTAAAACGGCGGCGGTCTTAAAGCGGATGATGATAGCGACCGTCACTAAAGGGGTAGCCCATGCGGATTTTTACAACACGGCGGGAAGATATATGCTCCCCGGGGTTATTGCCGGAGGCAAAACGGGAACGATATCCGGCAATAACCCTCAAGGGCTATATCAATGGTTCGCGGGGTTCGGCGAGATGAAAGGGAAAAAAATAGCGTTGTCCGCCCTCGTAATAGAAAACCCGGTCTGGAAGATAGAAGGCGGCGGGGTAGCCGAAAAAGCTCTTTTCGGATATTTTTTCTGATATAATATAGTATAAAATAATTATATATTAAGGAGCTGAATATGGCAAAAATTATTCCTTTTGAATATTTTGAAGCGGTTTTGGAACATTCTGTGTCTAATATGAGAAGGATTAAAAAAGAGCTTGGACTTGCCGAAGATATAGTCTCTATCGACTATGTGGGGCTGACAATCCTTAATATAGCAAAATACAACGACGACTTTATAAAAACTATCGGAGGAGTCTTGAGAGACTCGGATGTCGTATCGGTTAAAAATAATCTTGTCTATTTATTTTTGCCCGGAACCGATTTTGAAGGCTCGATGAATATAATAGGCGATTTCAAAGAATTTTACGAGGATGCTTTCGACTATATAGTTTCCGCGACCCTGCTGAAAGATTTAAAAAGCGTAAAAGACGTAATGGCTGAATTAGATAAACTTGCGCTGGATAAGGGTTGGAAGGTATAGCTTTATATAAATGCAACAAAAATTTAACGCAATTGTAATATATACTTCATAATTCTGAAACAATATCTTTTTATAATAATATAGATACGTAAAATTATTCTAAAAGGATATCGTTTAATGGTCACATTTCTTAACAGCGCTACGTTTATAGGCATCGACGCGGTTTTAGTAAATGTAGAAATTTTTATAGCTAACGGCATACCCGGCATTATGATTGTGGGTTTACCCGACGTTTCGACTAAAGAAGCAAAGGACAGGGTTAAAGCCGCGATAAAAAATTCCGGCTTTGAATATCCGGTTAAAAAGATTACTATAAATCTGGCTCCCGCAGATTTAAGAAAAGAAGGTCCCCTGTTCGACCTGCCGTTCGCTATAGGAATACTAATCTCCGCCGGTTTGATTAAATGTGCGTTAAATTTAAACGATTATATTATTGCCGGAGAACTTTCCCTAAACGGCAAGATAAAGAAAGTTAACGGCGTAATAGCCCTCGGCATACTTGCAAAAAAATTAAATAAAAAACTTATAATTCCGTATGAAAATATAAATTCTGCAAGGTTTCTCGGAGCCGGTTTTCTTGCCTTCAGCCATTTAAAAGATATATGCGCTTTTATTTCAGGTATGCGGCCGGATGAAACTGCCGCCGACGCTAAAGACGGCACTGTTTATATTCACAGCCCAGAAGACGGCGGAGTGCATCCGTCTTTCGAAAGGATTATTTCCGGTATAAACAATAATGAAAGGAACGGAGAAAATTATCCGGATTTTTCGGATATTAAAGGGCAGGAGCTGGCAAAAAGAGCAATAGTGGCGGCTGTTTCGGGACATCATAATATTTTAATGATAGGGCCTCCAGGCAGCGGAAAAACAATGTTGGCTCAAAGCATTGCAGGGATTCAGCCCGCTCTATCGCTTGAGGAATTCATCGAAACATCTAATATCTACAGTTTTTCGAATAAAAAGACCGGCGACGAAACGGGACTTATCGCGATGCGGCCTTTTATTTCCGTGCATCATACGGTATCCATTGCCGGATTAATCGGGGGCGGCGCGTCAAATCCGCTTCCCGGCGATATAAGCCTTGCCCATAACGGGGTTTTGTTTATCGACGAATTTTCCGAATTAAGCAAAAAAACGCTGGATAGTTTAAGGCAGCCCATGGAAGATAAGGCTATAAACCTGTCTAGGAGCAGGTTTTCAATAGTTCTGCCGTGCAATTTTATGCTGGTTGCGGCAATGAATCCTTGTCCTTGCGGTTATTACGGAGATATAAAGCATGAATGCAGATGTTCAAGCGCGGAAATTTACAAATTCTATACGAAATTGTCGGGGCCGATTCTAGATAGATTCGATATATTCATAGAAGTTTATTCAGCGGACTTAGATAAATTGACGGTAAATGAAAAGGCGGCAAGTTCTTCGGAAATTAAAAATTTAATAGAGGGAACAAGGCAGATACAGCTGAAAAGATTTCGGAACTCCGGAATCAGATTTAACGCTTCGATAAAAAGTTCGGATATAGAAAAATATTTTGCCGTTTCCGGTTCCGCCTTGGAATTGGCGCAAAGTGCGGTTAAAAAGTTAAATATATCTTCAAGGGGATATTACAGGATATTACGGGTTTCTAGAACTATAGCCGATTTAGACCGTAAGGACGAAATCGACGCCGATTCGGTTCTGGAGGCTTTGAATTACAGAAATACAAAACTGTTGAGGGTATGATTAACATAGATAAAGGCGCGATTTGACTTTATGTATTTCGGATGATAGACTTTTAATAAATACGTTTTATTTAAACTTGTAGCGGGAGGCCCGATTATGTCTTTACGCCCGTTTGCCTTTAGCTTTAAGCAAAGACTCGTTCTTCTTTATTCATTTTTGTCCGCTTTTTTATTAATCTCCGTAATCCTTTTAATCGACAGGTCGAGCGTATTTCCGGTCTTATTAAGTTTAGGCTCCCTTGCTTTTTTTTTCGGCATAAAGCATGCTCTCGACGCCGACCATATTGCCGCGATAGACAATACAACCAGAAAATTAATGAATGACGGCAAAAAGCCGGCAGGCGTCGGCTTTTTTTTCTCTGCGGGACATTCGCTGTCGGTTTTTATTTTGACTTTAATAAGCGTTATAATCGGCAAATTCGTCGTCAGAGCTTATCCCGAATTAGGCAGTTTGAGCAATGTCCTGGGAACCGGAATATCGGCTTTATTTTTGTATCTTATCGCCTTTATGAACGTCGTTATTTTAATGAGTATCATCAGAATCGCAAAGGACTTTAAAAACTTTAAAAATAAGAAGATAGAAGAAGAGCTTCTAAAGAGAGGTTTTATGTTCCGTTATTTCAACGGAATTATGAAACTGATATCGTCGAGCCGGCAGATGTTTTTTGTAGGGATTTTATTCGGCATAGGGTTCGATACTGCGTCCGAGGTGGCCGTGCTTTCTATGTCCGCGGTATTTGCTTCGGCAGGCAGGCCGTTAATAGACGTAATGATACTGCCGTTAATATTTTCGGCAGGCATGATGCTGTTCGATTCTACCGACGGCGTCGTCATTCAGTATGCATACAGCTGGGCGTTTCTAAACCCCGTAAGGAAGATATTTTATAATATTTCTATAACGAGTATTTCCGTTTTTCTGGCATTCGGCGTGGGAACGCTCGAATGGCTTCAGGTTATAGGGATGGAATATAATCTGAAGGGCCGCCCTTGGGATTTTTTTAATAATGTATCTTTTGCGGCTTTAGGAGGCGGTATAGCCGTAATATTAACATCGGCTTGGCTTTTATCGCTGGCGGTATATAAATTCGGCAGGGTGGAAGAAAGGTATAACATCGACGGCATTGAATGAAAATTTTTATTAAGCCGCCGTTTTCGTTAATCAAAAACAAAAAAAGCATCCGGGTCGTTTTCGTATCTGATCTCGTCGATTTGCTCTTTCTTCATTTTACCGGCAAACAGTTTATTTGCGGCGTTGATAACAAGCCCGTTTTTTCCTCCCACATTTTTATATGCGTGAACAATCCCGGGAGGAACTATAAGCGCCGAGGGTTTGTTTTCCCCAAGAAACAATACCGTTTTGTTGAGATAAGTCGGGGAATCTTTCCTGTTGTCCCATAGTATAATTTTAAAATCGGAAGGGCCTATAAAACAAAAGTAGTCGGTTTGATATTTGTGTTCGTGGGGACCCCTCGTGATTCCCGGCATAGTTAAGGAGATATAAGACATTTGAGGCAAAATAGATTCCTCTAATTCGTCGCTCCTGTATAATTCGGCAAGCCATCCCCGTTCGTCAACATGTTTTTTGATATCATTGACGACCACGCCTTTAATATCCGACAATTTGAAAGAATGCCCCATTTTATTTTAAACGTTTAAGCGCTTTATTTTTAAATTTTTTAGGATAAAATTAAAATAATACAATTCGCTGAAGTTGATTATATTATAAATTTCCGGTTAAAATCAATGAAAAACTGCATAAAAATAATATTATTAAATATAGCGGCCGCCGTTCTCTGTTTAAATGCATCCGCGCCTCGCCTATTCGCCCGCGCTATGTCCGTCCGCGGCAAATCTCCCGTTCAAACCGTTAAAATAAAAGCCGTTATTAATCCAAGGACTGAAACGGTAACGGGCAGTGAAATAATCAGGTATATTAAATACAATAAAGATTCTGTTTTGAATTTAAACGGAAAAAGAAAACCCCGCGAAATTAAAAATTTCGGCGGTAAACTTAAAAATTTCAGGGGAATAGATTTAAATATTTCCCGCCGTTTATATATAATGCTATATCCTAACAGCCTGTATAAAAGGCCCGAAAACATAAAAGATTTTGATTTTCACCAGCTCTATCCCTACGGTTTTAACAGAGGATATATAAGCATAGATAATTTATCCGAGGAACTAATAATAAATAAATTTTATAAATTGTATATAATTAAAATTGCTTTTAGAACAAAAATCCCGGAGTCCTTCGGCAATTTCGGATATTTTAATAAAGAAACCGTTCTAAACGCCCCGTTCTATCCTTATATTTCAGCCGGCAAAAATTTTAATCCCCCAATGAATATAGATTTTAAAATAAACCTTACCGTAAAACACGGATATGAGGCGATTTTTAACGGAAATATCTATAAGGGGTCATTTTTTATTCATAAGCGTTCCAATTTTATCTCCTTAATATCGGCAAAAAAATTTAAAATAAATAAAACGTTCAAAAACGGTTTATCGTTAAAATTTTTCCAGCCGTATCCGTATAATTTTAAGCAGTCGAACAAAAAAATTTACAGAGCTTTAGTTCTATTGGATAAATATAATACGGTAAAATTAAAGAAGATAAGCGTCGTTTATATTCATTTAAGGCGGAGTTTATGGTTAAAACCGCCTTTATATTCAAACACCCTCTTAGTAAATTCGCGTTTCGGCAATATTTTTCCAACTTTCTATATATATCAAAAATTAAATATAATTAAAGGATTAATTTATCTGGGTATAATTAATGATGGAAGAATATTAAAAAAAATAAATAAGAGCGACAGTTTATTATATTCTCAAAATTTGCAAAAACTTTCTTTTATCGGATTTAGAAAATTTTTAAACGCCTATATAAAAAGAAATCCGGATATAAAAAATACGGTTAAAGGTTTTAATTTCATTCAGGGCGTCAACACCGTTATAAATTATCCCATATTCCCGTTATCTTATCTTTACTTTACCGGCTTTTCCCGAACGCACAGGCTAAAAAACGGCGTTTATTATTATAATAACGATTTAAACCTTATAAGTTATAAAAAAATAAAAGAAAAAATTTTAAATCGAAAGAAAAACGATTATTATACCCTGTTCTTGAGCGGCGCAGGAGGAAATATAAGCCCCAACAGCGGAAGAACGGAGGGTTATCTTAATTTTACTTTGACAAAAAGATACAGCTATAGAAACGGCATCTTGTTTAATATATTTAAAAATTATTACAATAGGGGCGCGAGTTTAGGCTTCTCGCATCAATTAGGAAGATTTTTTCCGGTTTCGCAGATTTACAGGCAGTCGGTTTCCGGTTTAGTAAATCTTATGGAAATAAGCCCATCCGCTTCGGGAGATTCAATAATTTACCAAAATACAAAAAGATTGGCGGAATTTACTCTTAGTTACAGCTATAATTCCGTAGATTACAATATTAATCCGGAATACGGCTCTTCGTTTAATTTTTCTTATAATATCGCCAACTCCAATATCCTGTCTCCGTTTTCTTTCAGCCAGTTTGTTTTGCAGTATGTTAAAAATTTTGCAATTAATGAAGACAATATAGTGGCTTTAAAAGGCATAGGCGTTTTTGCCGACGGAAGCGTTCCCGCCGCACTCGATTATTATTTGGGAGGCATTAACGGCATTATGGGGGTGCCGGCGAGCCTGCCGTTTGTCGATAACGATACGCTTATTGCCGAAGCCGATTACAGAAGAAACATCTGCCGCGGTTTAAATCTGAACCTGATAGATAATCTTTTTGATATAACGGCGGTCGCAGGCGATATAATAGGCGGCGCCGGAAAATTGGGAGACACCGTGCCCGCGGTTATCCATAACGGCGGTATTTACAGTTTTGCCGGACTCGGAATACATTTAAAAACCTACTTTTTCGGTATTTATCCCGAAATGATAAGCATTTATGCGGCAAAAGCATTCGGAAACGGCGTCAGTTCCGAATACGGCGTCAGATATTATTTCGGATTAAACCAGCCTTTTTAATTGCTTCGTTTTTGACTTTTTAAGTTTATTTTTATATATTATATTTTACTATGAGAACTTATAAAAGATACCATCCCGTAACCTGGCTGATTTTATTAATTCCTATAGCCGTGCTTTCTTTCGGAATAAAATATTATAACGATAACAGGCTGATATTCGGAATTAGCGCAATGGTCTGGTTTTTCATATTAATGGACGTTATAACGGTGATTCTGACCTATGCCGCATATTTAATAGAGAAAAAAAATATAAAGAATATAAAAGAATTGAAATCTAAGCATGGCTAATAATAATATTCCGATTATTATCGTCTTTTCATTTTTATTTTTAGTCGCTTTTGCAGGTTTTTTATCCAAAAAATTCGAAGCCGCTAAAATAGACAGTTTAGCGGAATGGTCGCTTGCGGGTAAAAGATTCGGCGCATTTATCGTCTGGTTTCTTCTGGGCGGCGATATTTATACCGCTTACACTTTATTAGCCGTACCCGGACTTGCTTACAATTCGGGCGCTTTCGCGTTCTTTGCCGTTTCATACGTCATAATGGAATACCCGATACTTTTTTTGACTATACCGAGATTATGGAACGTTTCGAAAAAATATAATTTTATCACCGCAGGCGATTATGTCGAAAAAGTATTCGACAGTAAATTCCTCGGCGCCGTAGTAGCTTTAGTCGGGATATTCGCGGAACTGCCGTATATAGGGCTTCAGATATTCGGAATGAGATATATGCTTTCGTTGACCGGGCTTAAACCGGATATCGCCATTGCGGTATCTCTCATGATAGTAATTTTATTTACGATTTTTAGCGGTATAAGGGCAGCCGCCGTAACGTCTTTTATAAAAGATTTTTTTATATGGGGCATGGTATTATTTCTAATAATATTTATACCTATCCATTATTTCGGCGGTTTCGGAGAAATGTTCAGCTGGCTCAATAAAAATCAGCCGTCGAAGTCTTTAATTCCTTCCGGCGGTATGGTAACGTTCGGAACCCTAGCTTTCGGTTCGGCCGGAGCCTTATTCCTTTATCCTCATTCGATAAACGGAGCTTATACATCTAAAAGCGCGGATGCGATAAGGAAAAATGCCGTTTTTATGCCGTTATACAATATAATGCTGATATTTATAACTGTTTTAGGATTTGCCGCGCTTTACGTAGTTCCGGGAATAAAAAACTCGAATATGGCGGTGCCTATGATGCTGTATAAAACATTCGGGCCTTATATTACGGCGTTTTTCGGAGGAATAATCATACTGGGAAGCATGGTGCCCGCTTCCATTATGGCTCTGTCGTCCGCAAATCTGTTTACCAAAAATATATATCAGAATTTAATAAACCGGGATATAAGCGACCGTTCGCAGGAGATTATGAGTAAAATCGCCGTAGGATTTATTATTGCCCTTGCCTTGTATCTAAGCATTATGATAAATCCCCTGCTTATAATCAAACTTCAGCTTATCGGCGGCATGATAATACTTCAGCTGTTTCCGTTGATTTTTTTGCCTTTGTTTACCAACAGGGTTTCCAAAATACCGGCCGCGATATCTGTATCCGGCGGTTTATTTACGGTATTTTATCTTCTGCATATTGTAGATTGGAACATAATATATAAAAAAATATATATAGGTTTATGGGGAATTTTTACCGAAATATTCTTATTATTGGTTTTTACGTTCCTCTTTAAACCGGTCGAAAATATATCTCTCGACGATTATCTTGACGCATAGCTGTATAACAGAGTTTTTAAACATTTTTAATATAAATATAAAGGTGAAAAATGGACATAATAGAAGCCGTTAAAACAAGAAAAAGCATCCGGAAATATGAACGGGAAGACGTAGATTTAAATCTGATTAAAAAAATTATCGAAATTTCCGTTAATTCTCCAAGCGGAGGCAACGCGCAAAACTGGTTTACTTATATAATTAAAAATAAAGATATTCTTAACAGGATGAGGAGCGAAGTCGAAACGGTTTATAAAAAGGTAACCGGCAAAGACGCTCCCGGCGTGTACGCATTCTTTAACGAAGCTCCGGTCGTGCTTGCGGTCGTTCAAAAACCTTATATAGGCAGTCTTGACGACATACTGGAAAAGGCGGATAAAAATCGAAACTACGAAAGAAAGTTTATAGTTAATCCAGGACTCCAAGGCGTTTCAAGTTTTATAACGCATATCCTGCTTGTCGCCCACAACGAGGGGTTGGGAGCATGCTGGATGACCGGTCCGTTAATCGCTAAGCCCGAAATAGAAAGCATGCTGGGGGTAAAAAAGCCCGACAATCTGGTCGCATTAATTCCCATAGGAAAACCGGTAGCAAGACAGTCTAAATCATCCAGAATGGACGTCGGGGAAGTAATTAAAATTATCGAATAAAAGGGTGAACCTTAGACTTAAGGCGTTTACAGCGAACGCCTAATTTTATTCGGGTCTATTAGAGGGAGGCTGATAAATTATCAAAAATAATATAATAGAAAATATTTATTACAGCTCGGTCTATAAAATTTAAGCTTTATCGGTAATTAAAAAGAATGTATTATGAGACCGATAGACGCTAAAGATAAAATTAATAATACCGAATAGTAAAAAGTTTTTTGATTTATTTTAAAATGCATCTTATTTCCTAAAAATAGACCTATTAATAAAGACGGTATAAGCAAGCCGGAAAATCTTAAAACTTTCATAGTTATAAGCCCGAATGAGATATAAATAGCAGCCCTAACGATACTGTCGGTAATGGCGACTATCTGGAACGTAGCTCGAAACGTACGTTTGCCATGGTGTTTCATCTGCAGGTAAGCTACTATAGGAGGACCGCCTCCTCCGTATAAACTGCCTATAAAGCCTCCCAGAAAACCTAACGGAGCTCCTGCCGCATTTTTAACGTAAGGCAGTTTATCCTGCTTTACTTTTAGGGCGTATATTATATACATCAAAATAAAAATACCCAGAAAAATTGTAAGTTTTTGCGGATCTGCGTATTTTAATATATAAGCTCCAAGCAAAAGCCCTAAAACGGTCGAGGGCAGTAAGTATGAAAGGTCGTTCCACTTTACTTCTTTAAAATCATATGCTCCAAGTATTATGCTTCCTATAAAATCAAGTATAAATACGGCAGGAACCGTAATTTTTATAGGGAGCAGGATTGTTAAAAAGGAAACCGATATTAAACCGGAACCAAAACCTATGGTTGCCCTAACAAAGAATGCGAATAGAACGATTAATATTCCTGCAATTACGTCAAATATCGGTATTGATATAAAGTCCATTCAGATTAATTCAATTTGTTTAAATTTTTCAAATAACTCTTAATATTCAGAAAACATTCCTCTAATAATTCTTCGCTCTGCGATGATTTAGAAAGCATTATGCATCCTTCGAATGAACCGATAATGAAATTTGCCGCGCTTTTAATATTTATATTTTTATTGACTATTTTTTTTAATATCGCTTTTTTTAAAGCCTTTTCGATAAAATGCCGCCATAAATCGATAACTTCGTTTATATATTTAGACAAAATCTCGTTTTTTGCCGATAATTCAAGCATTAAATTGCCGACGGGACAGCCGTTTTTTGCCAATTTTTTTCCGTTTTTATTATAAATATCGTCGATAACTTTAATAATTGCCGAAACGGGGTCTTCGGCATTATATATGCCGCCCCAGTTATTTATATAAGCCGGTTTAATAACTTCATTTATTACGGCGACGGCAATATCTTGTTTTGATTTAAAGTGATAATAAATACATCCTTTCGTAGCGTTAATTCTATCGATTATATCCTGAATCCCCATGTCTTCATAGCCTCTTTCTAAAAGAAGGGCGTATGCTGCGTCTATGATTTCTTCTCTTTTAAGCAATTTAATTTCCACAAAAATGCCGAATCCGCATTAATTTAAAGTTATAAAATTATACAATATAACTGTTATAATTATATGCGGATTAGGCATTAAAATAAACTAAAAAGTTAAAAAGTTAACGGCTGGTATCCGTCGGCCATAAATCCTGCTATTGCCTGTCCGACATGGACAAGTTCCATTTTTTTGCCGGTTAAAATAGGGGCAACGCCGTATCCTTCGGCTATTGCAACACACGCTTGAGGGATAATATTATTGGCGAGAACCTGTTCATACGCTTCCAATATTTCTTTGTCGTCGGTTTTTGCAATAAAATCTTCCCCGGGGCCGAAAAAAACAAGTTTTACATCTTCGAACGCTCCGCCGTTTTTTGTTCTCCAGGCAAAGTTAAGCCCGATTTTTACTTTTACGGGATTATCGCTACCGGACATGATAATTACTAAAGCTTTTGCCTTTGACATAATAAAGCCTCCTTTAAATAATAAAGTTTTATATTAAGGCCGCAAACATACCGACCAGTCTGTATTTTATATCGGTAATTTTTAAAAGTCAAATCTTAACCCATTTCTTTAGTCCTAAATTATTTTTGTCAAATTTATTTCGATTTATAGTCGGAAAACGCTTGATATATCAGTGTTTTTTAATGGTGCGTCCAGCAGGATTCGAACCTGCGACCCACAGCTTAGAAGGCTAATTTAAGTAAAATTAACAGAACGACTTTCCGCCTGAAGTTATAGTATTTATAAGCTTTTCCGCAATTCCGACAATTCCGCTTAAATCCCTAAATTTTACTATATTTTACTATGCAGCGTTGCAAAATCGTTGCAGTAATAAACCACTTAAGCCTAAAACCCAACTGCCGAAAACCGACCGCTTAAAAGTTTTAAAACCCAATGACCAGAAAACCAAATACCTTTTTCTTTTTCCAACCGGAAACCCGAAACCCGAAAACCAAGAACCCTAAATCCTAACGTTAGCCTAACGTTATAACATTACATTGTAAGGGTTGTGTAATTGTGAAGAAATTTAGGACGAAATGTAGCACTTGTTGGACGAAATGTAGCACTTGTTGGACGAAATGTAGCACTTGTTGGACGAAATGTAGCACTTGTTGGCACTAAACGCTTACTCCTAATTGAGTTTGCCATTTCTTAAAGTTATATTAAAGTTATATTAAAGGTTTTTAAAGGTGTTTTTCGACCTGTTTAATTCTTTTTAAAAAAATCGGATAGTAAATTTAAAATCTTTATCTGGTTGGAAAGAAAAAATATTAAAACGATAAACCGCTCTAAAATCGATTTTAAGGCTTTGAATGGAGCTCATTAAGTTTTATACGTTAATGAAAAATCAAAGGCCTTAAAACGCAATTTGAAAGGATTTATATTAAATAATACAACGCTGCAACTATTCCTATTTTTATAAATCAAACAAATTAAAAGTATCTTCACTTATGGGATCTATAAATAATTTTTCACAAATGACAAACGCAACAATACCTTTTATCTTCCAGTTTAGATTTTTATTAAAATATATTCCAATCGAATCATATTCCTCATTTGGTGTTAAAAGATGAGCGTCAGGCTCATCTAAAGTTATTCTGTCGGAACTTATATCTTTTAAAAAATTATATCGGTATCTTCTTATAATTTCTTTGCCTGATTTTGAATTTACCAAAGCCAAAGTTAAATAGTCTGCTTTTTCAGTTAAATTCTTAAAATCTATTTCCTTATATTTTATAATTAAAATATCGTTTTTTTTTATTTCAGGTCTCATGGAATCATCTGGCATTATATAAGCATAAAAACTGTTGCTTTGAAACGGCAAAATAAAATCGATTAATTTATAAGGCAGGAAAACGCAGGACTCTAAAGTTAATCTTCCAAATTCTTCTTGATTTTTTATAATGTCGTTGCTTAAAAGAACAGGCGTCGTTCTTTGTTCAAAAATAAATTTATCAAATTTTGCACTTTCAAAAAAAGTATCTACTTTAGCAATAGGATAATCCAGAGCTGCAGCGATTTTTAAAATATATTGTTTTTTTGGCTTTTTATAATGTTTTTCAAGCTCGGCAAGTGATACCCTTGTAACTCCAGCTTTTTTCGCAAGCTCTTCTTGTGTAATTTTATTTTCAAGCCTTATTTTTTTTAATTTTTCGATAAGAGCAATCTCGCTTTTGGTTAGATAAGGTTTGTATTTAGCCATAATTTTTTATAATTTAATGATTTTATAATTATATCAGAATAATTTTTTATTTCCAACAGGAACAGCACCGCAGGTTAAAACCGCTTGCGGTTTTCTCAATATCAAAGGCGAGCGGAGCGGAGACTTTGGGTATTGAGCAAAGTATTAAAAATATTTCTACATTGTAGAAAAAAAACTTGACAATCATAAAATAATTGATATAATATAAATATAGAAATTAAATTCTACAATGTGTTAAAAATGAAAAATCGTGAATTGGTATTACACAAAGAATCGGCACTAATAGAATGCGAAGGCGTTTTCTCTGCATTACAGCGTAAACTTTATAATTTATTGTTGTTCAACGCAAAGAAAAAATATTATTACAAAGATGAAGATTATTGGGAATTGAACGGAGCGGACGGAGTAAATAAAGACTGGAACTTCCGTAATTATCTATATTTACGCGAAAATAAATTTAATCTCCACATTAAAGATTTGATTAAATACTTTGGCAATGAAATAAACGAAAATTATGCATTAAAACTAATTAAAGAACTATTCAATAAAGAAATTGAATTCAATATTCTTAACAAAGATAAATCCGGCAAATGGCACGAAGGGCGTAGGTTTTCGCATGCTATTATTGAGTTTGAGTTACGCAATGGAACTATCGAATATTCCCTTCCAACCCCGATATATGATGTTTTGGTTCAGGATAGCGATAATTTACTACCTTTCGCGAAAATTAACCTTAAAATCGCAACGACACTGCAATCTAAATATTCTTTAATAATATATGAGTTGGTCGAAGATTATATTAATTCGCCGGCCATTCCTACTATCAACATCGAAAAACTTAGAAAACTATTCGGACTAAATGAAAAATATGAATTTAAGAATATTATAGCACGCTGCCTAAAACCCGCAATAAAAGAAATAAACAACATGAACGACGTTCCGTATCTCGTCGAATATGAAGTCTGCCGGAACGGCAGAACCCCAACCGGCATTAAATTCAAAATCAGAAATAAAAAAGACGACGTGAACACTGTTCATGTTACTGACAGTAACACTTTATCCGAAAAAGACGAACAAAATCAAATACTTAACGAAAAAAGTATGACGGAAAATAAGGTAAACAGTGTTTACCTTACTCTTAGTCATATTTTTAGTAAAAAAAATGAACAAAATCAAGAGGTTATAGAAAAATGGACGCCAACGCCGGAGCTAAAAGAATTGGCCGAAAAATTTATTGCGGCGCACCCAAATTTACCAGCCGACCAAATTAAAAAAATGAAAAAAAGATATTTAAGATAATGAGGTGAAAAATCAATGTTCAACGAAATTAGACAAAAACTAAATGACGTAAAAATGCAAATGAAAACAATCGATAAAAAAACTGCTATCGACGAATATCTATTGCTTTTAAGAGAAAAAGCCGAGCTTGAAAAAAAAATAAACGACGTGCGGATAAAAGCAATTCAACGAGAAAAAAACAAAAAGGAGCGGAGCCGGAAAAATCACATTAAATTTTTAGCGGGCGGGGTAGTAGTAAAACACTATCCGCAGTTTTTAGAATTATCTAACGACATAGAAATCGAAAACGAAATCGAGAAAGTTTTAAAAATCGAAAATTAAATATTTGTATTTATTGTATCTGCTCAATACCCAAAGGCTTCGCCTTTGATATTGAGAAAACCGCAAGCGGTTTTAACCTGCGGTGCTTTAGACTGGTTGGAAAGAAAAAAATTAAGAGGTAAATCGTCGTGGACGAATATATCGGAATATCTAAATATAGCAAACGCCCGAAAAGAGAAAGCGAAAAAACGTTGAAAGTAAACGGCAGGGCAAGGGCTAATTTTTTATCTCATAAGGGAAGTTTTAAAGGTGAAATGTCGCACGTTTTATTTGTTAATGCACAAAATATTAGCGGTGTAGAGAATAAGGGCAGGAGCTCCAAATTTATAGATTATATTATCGACAAAAGCAAGGCTTTAGCTGTGTTCGGCAATAAAGATATGGCAAAAGAGCACTTTAAAAAAATCGAAAATGATATATTACCGAAGCGGACAAATTCAGTGATACAAAGACGTTTAGTAGTGCAGCTCCCGAGAGAGTTTCTTTCAAACGCAGATAAGAACCTTGACGAAATATCGAAAATGTTAGATGAAAAGTATTTTAGCAGGAGTGGAGCTTTCGTAGTTGCGCTTCACGATGGCGGGGCAGACTTTAAAAATCCACATCTTCATATCGTCTTTTCTAATCGGGACGCTGAGCTAAAGAACATTAGGGAGTATCACGATAAAAACTTTTTGAACTCAGTTAAAAACGATATAGCACGGTTTATAAATGTTGAGTTAGGCGTAAAATGCGAGGTATCGAACGAAAGAAAGCCGCAAAATAGGCATTATCCAAGGTGGGTTAGTGAAGCATATAAAAAATATAAAAATAATCCGGACCAACTTAAAAAATATTGCGATAAATATGAAATATTGGCTAATTATGTGAACGATATAAATTTACGGGATAGTTTAAAAGATTTAAAAAAAGAGGAAAAAGAATTTAACCGTAAATTTAATGACTTCGCAAAGAAAAATAAAAAAGTTTTCGATAAAATTCACGGTCCGGAAGAAGCTGGAATCAAAGAAAAAGTAGAAAAAATAAAAAAAGAGGTGATTAGTATGGACTTAGAACCAATTCGTAATATTGACGTCGTTGAATTAGCGGAAAGAATGGGCTTTGAACGTGATAAAACTGACAAAAAGGCTTACAAGCGGGGCGATTTAAAAGTTTCTATCGATGAACGCACGGGGCGGTTTAATTCATTCATAGACCAAAACGTGCACGGCAGGGGAGCAATAGACTTTGTGATGAGAACCGAAAATAAAGATTTTAAGTCGGCGATTGAGTTTTTGAGCGCCGAGTATGCTACGACAGCAACAAAGCCTAATTCTTCTTTCCATCTCCAACGAGAAAAAGAAAATATCCAACAAGCAAAACAAGAAGAACCGGAAAAAAAAGAACCAGAAAAAAAGATTTTTGAGCTTCCAATGAGAGCAGAAAACACAGAAAAACTAAAAAGCTATCTTGTTGGAAAAAGAAAAATAAACAAAAAAATAGTCGATAAACTCATTGCCGAAAATCTAATTTATCAAGATGTTAATGGCAATGTTGTTTTTGTATCGAGGGACTTAACAGGTAAAGAAATTACGGGCGCAGAGCTTAAAAATGAAAACTTTAAGGGGCTTGCCAAGGGCAGTGATCGGAGCGCGGGAGCTTTCCAAATTAGAACAACTGGGTCCGACGATAAAAAACTGGTAATCACTGAAAGCGCAATCGACGCTATTTCTTATTTTTCATTGAAAATGCCGGGGAATACTGCGATTGTTAGCACGTCAGGAGTAATGCCGCATACAACAAAGTTTATCGACGATTTAATTCAAAAAAAAGGAATTAAAAAAGTCGTCGTCGCATACGATAACGACGTAGCGGGACAGCTTAACGCATACAAAATGAAAGCTGACATTGAAAAAAAATATCCGGACCTTAACGTAGAAATCGAGAGGTCGAAAGCGAAAGATTGGAACGAAGATTTACTGCAGCTGCAAGAAATCGAAAAAATGCAAACGCAGGAGCTGCAAGCAAAACAGCAAAAAAAGGTAAATAGTCCATTTATTAATATCACAAACGAAAACAAATTAAAGAGGTGATTTTTATGTTTTTTTTAAAGAAATCGAGTAATAGCAAGGCTTTAAGACCTCGTAACCGTTACGAGTTTATTTTTTTAGCGGTATTTTTATTTTTCGCTTTTATGCCCCGTCCGGCTTCGGCGCAAGGAATTATCACTTTCGACCCTGTTACGGCTGGGATTCAGTCGATAATTCAACATTTAACTGCGGCTAATACCGCCATAGAGGCGGCGGAGTCTAAAATACAGACGGAACTTTCCGCTTTGACGTATGCCCGGCAGGGCGAACAGCTTATGAATCAGATACAGGAACTACAGCAGGAAAGCTCCACGCTTTTAACCTCGGTCAATAACATCGAAGGGACGGTTATGATGCCCGCTGCAGAACTTCAGGGGCTTAAAAACTCTTTAACCGAAGAGCAGACGAATATGCAAAACATAATCGCGCAGGAAAAAGCTCTCGGAAATCCGCAGATGTCGCAATTCCTGCAGAATTACGCAAACACTTACGGCGACTACGGCACGGCGAACGAAACGCCGGTTCAGGCGGCGCAGGGCGCGTATAACCAATATAACACAGCAAATACTCAGGCCGCCCAGACTGCCGGTTACGCCCAGAGCGTCCTTAATAATTCGCAGAATAACCAGCATTTAATATCGCAGCTGGGGGCGAACGTCGCGGCCGCCCACGGTCAGGTCGCGGCGGAGCAGGCTAACGGTCAGGCTTTAGTAGCTTTAACGGAAGAAGTAAACCAGCTTAATAAGCTCGAAGCGCAGCAGGCAAAATTAAAAGCAATGCAAGCCGGGGCGAAAGACTCTCAGCAAGCGGCCGTAGCCGGAAACCGCGCAAACGAAAAAGTATTTACGGTTCCTACTCCGCCAAGCGTTCAAAGCGGGTTCGGGCAGTATCCGAATGTTACGAATTTTAAATAAATTTTAAGGGAGGTAATTAAAATGCCTAAAAAAATATTTCTTTTAAGCAGTCTATTATTTATTGCCTTGAATTTTGCCGGCTGTGCAAAATATACGCCGTCTTATCATAGCTTTAAATATTATTCAAAGCATAAAAAACAAGCATTAAAAGTTTATGATTTCTGCGATAAAAATTATCCGGGTTGGCAAAATCAAGAGCCTGAAAATAGAGCCGCTGCAAAGCGACTTGCAAACTGTGCAAATGCGAAATCGGGGTATTGGATACAAAATATATTCAAACCGCCGCAGCCGCCCCATTTAAAAAATAATTTTTAATCGGGAGATAGATAGCCATGAAAAAATTTATTTTATTTTTAACGTTAATTTTAGTGTTTGGATTAAGCGTAAAGGCCTTTGCATGGAATCCGGCCGCGCTTAAAGATACAGTATCGTCGCTATCGACTCCAAACGGAGCGGCCGCGGCCGCCCGGAATACTCCGGCGGGTCAGAACTTTTCCAACACTTTCCAAAAAGTATATCTGCTCGGCGGAGCGATCGACCAGGCGGGTCCGAAAATCGCAGCGAATTTAACCGACGCGTCAGGCCAGCTTTTCTTTTATCTTGCCGTAATTTCCTTAATCCTTTGGTCTATTCAAAATCTTATGTTCGGAAACAAAGGAATAAAAGAGTTTATGCTTTATTTCTTTTTCCTTATGGTAGTCCGGGGCCTTCTCGCCGGGTATAATTTTTTCTTCGTCGGGGGCGTTGCAATATTCTTTAAAGACCTCGGCCAAATGGCCGCCGGAACGACTTTAAGTCCAATTCAATACTATTCGCTAATGGCCCTGAACGTTTACCGTTTCATCGCCGAAGCAAGCCTAAACCCCGGCTCTTTCGTAAGCGGATTTTTGCTATCTTTAACGGGTATTGCAGAAGTCGCCGCGGTTTTGATATTTTTTGGCCTCACGCTGCTTTTGCTAATTTTGGCACTAATTATTTTGGGCACGATAGTCTTAATCCATGCTTATATCGCCATTGCCTTAATTAGCGGCTATATTCTTGTGCCTTTTATGATTTTTAAGCCGTTAGAATTCCTTTGGAACGGCTGGCTTAAATTTTTAATCACGGCTTGCCTTTCATATTTTTTGCTCTATGTCGTAATGGCTCTGGAAAAAGGGACTTTGGACGCGGTTGCAAGTTCAAGCGCGCTAAACGCAAGTCCGGCAACTTTGGGTTCGGTCTGGGCGATTCTGTTTCTCGTCGCTATCTTTGCGTATCTAATAATGAAAGTTCCCAGCATTGCCGGCGAAATCGTTTCCGGCATGCCGAATATGAGCTTTTCCGGCGTGGTCGGGGTTGCGATGACGGTCGCAAGCGTAGCCATGGGCGGTCCGGCTACGGTAATGAAAGGCGCGCAAGCTATTAGAGACTTGGCGAAAGGTAAAAGAGGAGGAAAAGAATAATGACGATTAAGAAAAAATTGCAGGAAAACAGCGATAAAATCGAGAAAAGACTTGAAGAATTTGAAACTATCGGCAACGAACAAATGGCAAAAGTGGCCGATAAAATCGACGAATTTTTTAAAAAGAAAAAAATATCGAAAGTGCAGGGCTTTATTATTGTCTTCATTATGGCTCTCGTATTTTTCACGTTGACAGGCGATATGTTTAAAATTAATTCTTGGTATCCATTGAGAATAAGCTGGGTAAATCCGATGACATCTATTCAAAAAACTATAAATACTGTAAACAAGGAGGCTAAAAAATGAGCAAGAAAACAAAAACATTATTAATTGCTGGAATTGCGATAATTGCAGCATGTTTCATATTTTCGTATGCGTTTCCGGTTCCTAAAGCAAAAACAAACTTTAAA